>JAVBOS010000107.1:0-7110 GCA_031550255.1 Anaeroplasmataceae bacterium
AATTGTTTTTTTCTTTGCCATATAATCACCTATTTTTAACAAATACATTATATCACAACTATATGTATTATATCGACATAAAATTACATAAAAAAGAGAATAAATAAATTTATTCATTTCGGGGTCAAAGCCCCTTTTTTGTTTATACACTAACTTAAGTATGATATAATTGATAATGGTGAATACCATGATAAATATTAATATACCAAAAAATCATAGTTATAATGATCAATTGTTAAAAGCCGCTAAAGTTGGTAATAGCGTTTATGAAAATCAATTAAAGAAAATCAAAAATTTGCCAGCTAATAGAAAACACTTCTCTATTATTAAAAATATCTTTATTACTTATTGGGATTCTTTTTGTAAATTACCAAAGGTTCAAGGTCGTATTAGACCTGCTATCTTTGAAAATGTTGATAAGCTTATTAATTGTAAGAATTTCAAAAATGGTTATTTATTCTATGATTGTCCTAACTGTGATAATATTCATATTCAAGGTTTCTCTTGTAAATCTAGGTTTTGTCCTTCGTGTGATAATAAATATCGTGAACAACGTACTATTGAAATATCTAAAAAATGTATTAATAAACCTCATAGACAATTTGTCTTAACTATTTCTGATGAATTAAGAGATTACTTTAGAAAATATCGTAAATTATATGATATCTTATTTACTTCTGCTGATGAAGCTTTTAATTATCTTTTAAAAGGTAAATCTAAAATTGCTAAAAAAGAAAAACGTTCTTTTGGTTATGTTTCTTTCTTACATACCTTTGGTCGTGATATTGATCATAATCCTCATTTACATATTCTTATTTGTGAAGCCGTTATGGATAAATATAATACACTTTCTAGTTATTCTTATTTTAATTATGAATCTTTACGTAAAAGTTTTATGAAACAATTATTAGATAATATTTATGATTACTTCAAAGTGTTTCAACCTCACGAACGTAAAAAATTTTATGATCTTAAGTCTCATTTGTATAAACAACACAAAGATGGTTTTTATACTCATGGTCCTAAACTTAAACAAAATACTCGCGTTTCTATTAAAAACGTTACTAAATATATCGCTAGATATGTCGCTCATCCCGCTATTAGTGAATCAAGAATTACTAATGTTGATTATATTAATCATACTGTTACTTATTTTTATGTTCCTCATGAGGATGATCATATTGAATATCTCAAATTAAAAAAAGGCCGTCAATATGTTACTGAAAGTGTTTATGCTTTTATTGAAAAGTTAATTATTCATATTCCTGATAAAAACTTCCATGTCATTCGCTATTTTGGCTTTTATTCTAATAGAACTACTATGGATTCTTCTGTTTTTGATTCTTTATATGCTAAGACTGAAATTATAATCCTTAAGGCTAAATCGAGATGGGTTAATCATTTACTTTCCGAATTTAAGTTTAATCCTTTATTATGTCATTGTGGTTCCAAAATGACTCTTAATTTGGATTTATCTTTTTTCCCTACTTTTTATGGAGGTGGCTAACATGCCTAAACATTTTACTATTAATCGTCGTCCTTTATCTTTGGAAGAAAAATACAAAGAAGCTTTATTCCATTATATTTATGATCTTTTTGGTGACTCTTCGTTTGAGTTTGAGTATCTTCCTGTTGATGATGGTCTCAATGATGAACAAAGAATTGAACATGATAAGGCTTGGAATATTGCCATTGATAATGATGATTTTGATGAGATGGACAGACTTTCCGCTCTTCATCCTTATGTTGAACCTATTTTGGATATTGATAAAACTTTGAATAAGCTTGATGCTGATACTAGAGATGCTGTTATTTCCTTTGCTGGCAATGATATGTTTAAGGAGACTATTTCTTTAAAATGTTTAAAGTGTCACCATGAACAGATTGCTCCTTGGAATATTGTTAATGAATGTTGGAATCGTCTTGATTTTCCTGATTACCCTATTAGTTATTGTCCTATCTGTGATAAACCTAAATTTGTTCCTTTAGATATTTATAATAAGCATTTTAATAAATAATTCTTTAATTTTATATTATTTACCTATTTTTATAATGGGTTTTTTAAGTTTATTTTCATTTTATTACTTAATTAGAATTTCCTAATAAATAAAAAAAGCTCCTTGAAGGAGCTTTGTGGTCAAAGTAAATGATTTAACATTTAAACTTTAACGATTTTTATGTAATGTCATTATATCCAGTGAAGAATATATTGCTTCATTACAATAATATTATTGACAAAATAACTTATATTATTCATTTTTTATAAAAATTTTTAAAAATTTTTTTTCATCATCTATTAAAAAGTTCTTAGTATATGCAAGCAAAATTTTTTTTCATTACGCTTTCCTAAACAAGTCCAATTTGAATTAAAATTACTAATATTACTGCAATAAATAATACTTATAATAAAAAAATATTCTCTATAAATCTACCAATTCATACATTATTAGAATTAGATGATTATTTACTTTCTCTTATCTTTGTATTACTTCCAACAATAAAAATTTTTACTAACATATATCATATAAAAGATTTGTTCCAAGTATTTTATACATCTTAAATTATAATAAAATTATTAAATATCCAATAAATAATGAAGAAATTACTAAAATTCCTAATATTGCAAGATTCTCTTTTATATTTTTATTTTCTTTAAATAATACCGCTAAAGCAATACCTGCATTTGCACATAGTCCAGCCATTGCTGCACCAAAAGTTAGCGCATTTGTAATATATAATTGGGTAATAACAACACTACTTGCACAATTAGGTATTAACCCTACTAAAACACTTAATAAAGGCTGTAAATATTTATTATTATTCATAAATAGCATTAAGTTATCTTCACCTATTAAAAAAATAATTGTTCCTAAAATAAAATTTATTAATAAAATATAAATAAATATTTTTAAAGAATGAATAACTGGATGAAAAAAATATTTCTTAAAATTACTTTCTTCATGATGATCAATATCATGTCCACAACAACCACTTCCATCATCAACATCTTCAATTACAATATCTAATTTTTTATTTTTAAAAATGAATAAATCTAAGATATAACCAACAACAAAAGAATAAATAATTTTTACTATTAAAAAAGGTAATAGCTTAGCTATACTATTAGGATTAGATAACATAATAGGAATAGCTTCATCACTTGTAGCTAAATATATAGCAATTAGTGTACCAATCGTTATATATCTTTTACTAAAAAGCTTTGTTGCCACAACACCGAATCCACATTGTGGAATAACACCAAAAATAGAACCTAAAATGGGACCATATTTTTTATTATTTTCTTGTTTTTCTTTAAAAAAATTTACTGTCTTATTTTCAATTATTTCAATAATTACATAAACAATGAATAAAAAAGGTAATAATTTTAAAGAATCTATTAATGCATCTATTATTACATCCAACATATTCTATCCCTTAATCTTTCTATATAAAATTACAATTAATTTGCTAAACAAAAATCCTAAAACAGTACCAATACTATCAATACATACGTCCTTAATTGTTGGATATCTACCAATAGTATTAGCTTGTACTAAAAATTCATCCACAACAGCTACAGATACTACCACAAATAAAGATAAGTAATATCTTGACTTAAACGTATTATAAAAAGCTAAATAAGTAACAAAAGATAGCCATAAGTATTCTAATACATGTAAAGTTTTGCGACAAAAGTGAATCACATTTTGAAATGAATACTTGTCATATAGATTATTTAGTGTCTTTCCCTCGTTTATTTTTCCAATTGTATTTTCAACAACTTCTAAAACAATTCCCCCTGATTGAGAAGAATTTTTATTTGAAAGGCTAAAAATATATAAAATTGTACCAACTGATAAAAACCAGCAAATAACACAAAATAATTTTTTCAAAATATCACCTTTTATATTTTATCATAAAACAATCTTTTAACAAAAGAAAAACTTAATTATATCTTAAAATTATAAAAGAGTTTGTATCAATTACTAAATGTCTACAAACTCCTCTTAAATTTAGTGTTTATCACTAGTCCATGGATATCTTACCATTGTCTTTAAAAATTTCTTAGGATTAAAAGGAATTAATGGGTAGAAATAACTTTTCCCAAAGCTTTTTGTAAAACCTAAAAAAATGTGTATCAATATAATAAATCCAAAAAATCCCCATACTCCAAATATTGCTGTAACAATTATAAATATTATTCTACACAATTTATTTGCATATCCAAGTTCATATGATGGATTAGTATAGCAACCAATTTGTGCCAACACCGTATAAAGTACAACCTCAGGAATAAATAGTCCTATTTGAATAGCGACTTCACCAATTAATAACCCGGCAATAACACCCATTGCGGTAGTTATTGGGGTTGGAGTATGTATTGCCGCAAGCCGGATAAATTCTACAGTAAATTCCGCTATTAAAACTTGGGCGATTATGGGCATTTGTGATTGTTCTTTTAATTCAACAAATGATAACCAAGATGGAATGTATTGTGGATTATTAACAAGTAAAATCCATGCCGGCAAAATATAAAAGGCCATAATAATCGAGGCAAATCTAATTAATCTTATAAATGTTCCAACAGCTGGGGTTTGTAAGTATTCTTCCGCATGGTGAATTTGGTCGAAATATGTAATTGGGGCTAACATTACTGATGGTGACATTTCTGTTATAACTGCTATTTGTCCTTTCATTAGATGTGCTGAGACAACATCTGGCCTTTCAGTAAATTTGACTAAAGGAAACGGATTAAATTTTTGTCCACTTATTAACTCTTCTAATTTAGAATCGGTCATGGATAAATCTTTAACACTAATATCATTAATTTTATCTTCTATTAATTTTAATGCTTTTTTGTTTACTAAATCAGTAATATATACTAGGATAACTTTACTCTTTGTATATTTTCCAACTATAATTTCTTTGTAAATAACCCTACTACTTCTTATCCGATTTCTTATTAAAGAAACATTAGTCTCGACACTTTCTGTAAATCCATCTCTAGGCCCTCTTATTACTTTTTCTGAATTTGGCTCACTAGGTGTTCTAGTGTTAAATTTTTGAACTCCAATTGTAATATATTTATCTTTGTAAATTACTCCAAGAAAACCACATAATACATGATAAACAAACTCATCATCGTTATTCAAAATATTATATTTATGAAACTCTAGTGCTGATTCAATGTCGTTTAAATCGTTTTTATGTAAAGACCTAATAATATTTTCTATTAAAACACTATCGGTTATTGATTCAATATAGTACAAATCAAGTAATTCTTTATTAATATTTAATTCTTTATATTTTGCATCACACGAAATATCAATTTTTAATTCTTGTTTTATATAATCTTTATCCATATGTTTGTCCTCTAGTTTTAGTATTAACATAAAAACTAAAGATAATACAAAAAAAATCCCGTAAAAGGGATTAATTTTTTGGTGGAGTTTCTATAAATATTTGCATATTATTACTAATGAATTTCACATTACTTATAGTATTTGGTAAAAAGAATAAATCAGCTTTTTTAACATCAATTACTTCATCATTATAAGTAATTTGACCATTTCCATCTACAATAACAAAGACACTAAAATCTTTATTAAAATAATCATATTCTTTAAATACATTTACTTCTTTCATGGAAAATTCATTAATGTCTAATAGAGTACTTTCCAAGTAACTTTCATTTTTTACTAAATTACTATTAATTTTACATTTTTTTAATAATTCATCTAAATTATAAGTTTTATAATCAAAACAATCAAACATAACCTTTTCACCTAAATTTTGATGAATTAAATTATCACTTATTGGTAAACCCATAGGTGATATTTTTTCCGTTCTAAAGGTTAAATCAGTAGGTTCTTGTACTTCAATTAAGAATACACCAGCACCAATTGAGTGCGGTAGTCCTCCTTCAATTAAAAAGAAATCACCATTTTTAACATTAATTTTATGTAGACATTCAAGCATATTTTTTATATCTTGTTTATAATATACTTCTTCCCAGTAACTTTTTGTTACATGTTCTTTAAAACCTAGGTAGATACATGAATCATTATCTCTTGTTCCTAAGATATACCAAGCCTCAGTTTTACCATAATCTGAATTAAAATGCTCTTTAGCAAATTTTTTATTCGGATGAACTTGGATTACCAATCTTTTATAAGAATCAATTATTTTAGTTAAAAACCCTAAAGAAGTTCCAAACTTATTATAGTGATTAATTCCTAGTAATTTAATAGGATCTTCTTCAATTAAATCTTTAAGAAATTGATTATTCAAGTTTGTAACCTGACTTAATGAATCTTCTAGCTTATCATGAATTGATATGGACTGTGTTGTAGAAGATATCCATAGTTCTGGATGATCACTATCTTCGCATTTTTCTAAATCTAACCATTTATCTAATTTCTTACCACCAATATAAGTTCTCCAACTTCTTGGATAAGATAATTTCATTATTTTATTCATTAGATTTTTTTACTCCTTTTTAAAAATAATTTAATTAAAGTAAAAATACTTTCTTTAAGTGGGTTTATTATTTTACCATTTATATATGTAGCTTGAGCTTTTAAATTTAAAATATCTATATTACTATTAAAAATATCAGTGTTATGAATACTAAAGTTAGCTTTATATCCTTTTTTAATTAAACCTAAATTATCTTCCTTTAAAGATTTAGACGCATTAACTGTATAAGTTCTAAGTGCTTGATATAAACTTAATCTTTCCTCAATAACTGGATATTCAACAAGTCCCTTAATTTGTAAAAAAGGATTAATCTCTTGAACAGGACTATCACTTGATGTGGTAATATTTATACCCATTTCATACATTGTTTTAACAGGTAAAACTCTTTTCATGACTTCATCAGTTAAAAAATTTTTGTATGAATGTTGATATTTATTATCAAAATAAAAATATCCAGGTTGAATAGAAATATTTAAATTCATTTCTTTAATCCTTTTAATATCTTCCTTATAAGGAAATTCACAATGTTCAATTGAATGCATTAATGAATTATTTCCTTCTTTAATAATTGTTTCAAAACAATCTAAAGCTTGCTTAATAGAGTCACTACCAATTGCATGTACTTTAATT
>JAVBOS010000030.1:0-6992 GCA_031550255.1 Anaeroplasmataceae bacterium
AAAATAAAATGCCAGAAATTCTGGCATTTTTATCTGTAATTATTTTTCGGATTTTTTAAAGTTAGCTTCAATTCAATATTAACTGTTTGATTACTAACTGGATCAAAACAATCTGGATCCCAGCCTTCTAGCCAAACAAAGTATGTGACCTTAATCATCTTATCTTGATATAACCCATCTGTACTAGCAATTATTTTTTGACAATCTAATATTTCATCATTTCTGTTTTTAGGAATATTAGCTAAAATATTTGTATTCATTAAGTCATTATAATAAGCAATATTAGCATTAAATACAGAATCAATATTTCCAAAATTATATACTCCATCAAAACTTATTGAATGTTCAGCTTTACCTGGAGAAAATATTTTTTTAATTGGATTACTAGATGAATCTTCGACTTTATTAATATCACATGCATCATATTTAACATATGCAATTCTCGCTGCATTTTCAGCTGCGGCTTTAATCTTAGTTGGAATTTTAGTTCCGAATACATGATCATTAAATCCAATATTTATTGGATTTATTAAATCGAATGATTTTGAATTAGATGAAATAATCTTTGAATCTGAGAAAAAGACATCTATTCCATCGCCATTTAAATTTGCCTTATTAGAAGTAAAATAGATATCAAATGAGACATATGCATCGGAAACTGTTGTTCCATCTATTTCGGTAAATTTGTCAAGATCATTAGTTGTAATTGGTTCAAATTTAATTAAACTAAAGTTTGAATTAATTTGTTTTTCTGTTAATTTTGATGTATCCAAACCCTTTTTTCTTAAAATGGCTGACTTAATCTCTAGTTCAGAAATTACACTCTTAAATTCTTGACCGTCTACTGAAATAGCAAAACCTTCTTCTCCAGCTATATCGAAACTAAGTTTATCGATATAGCTAGTTCTGTTTAAGGTTATCCATGCATAACTACTAGCAACGGCAGATGTTAGTACTAGAGCAAATGTCAATATACTAAGATACACCTTTCTAGTAATTATTCTCATAAATATCTATCTTTCTTTTTTATTAATTATTAAGCAACGTGTGTTCTAACTGCAAAAGCTAAATCCATTGTAATTGATTGTCCTGCAACTGCATTGAAGCAATCTGCATCCCAACCTTCTAACCAAAGCATGAAATCAACTTTTACAACATCTCCATTTTTGATATCTGAAGCAATTACTGTTGTATTAGGTGTATACGCAGTTAAATCAGTTTGACTTTGACATTCTGCATATCCAGTTGCAAATGAACCTAAAACTGATTGGTATACTCTAGCAGCATATCCAGTTTCGCTTGCTCCACCTAAATTATTATCTGAATTAGCAACTGTATATTTTGAGAATTTAGCAGTTCCAGAATTAACTGTAACGTTTGTACTTAAACGTAAAGCATCTAAAATATCAACTGTAAGACTTGAACCTGCAGCAAAATCTTTTCCTTCAGTAGCTTGTGCACCTGCAATTGGAGCCACAACAGTACTAAGTGTACTAGTATTAGTAAATGCAGTTTTTGAACTAGTTTCGCTACTAAAAGCAATTATATCTACAGTCGAAGTGCTAGCTTGAGTTACTTTAAAGTATAAAGTAAACTTTGCATAAGCTCCTTCTGATGATGTTGAACTATTAAAGTCTGCACCTGTAGCAGCACTTGCATCTAAGAATACTAATTGATTTTCAGATGTTAATGTAACTGGTTGGAATTCAACTGAAGCAGTTTCACTTAATGTTGCACCTGTTCCGTATGTTATACCATCTAATGAAACATAAATTCCATCTTCAACTGTTGCTGAACCACCTGCGATTTGTGACACTGTCACTTCCGCATTCATTGTAAACCATGCATAAGTTGTAGTAACTGTAGCAGTTATTGCTAATGCTAATGTAGCAAAGCTTAAAAATAATTTTCTTGATAATTTTTTCATGTTTTTTCTCCTCTTATCTTTTTTAATAAAAAATGCCATTAAAAAGTACACACTTCCTAATGACGACTGGCTGCCCACTTGGGCCCTATAGTTTTGCGTCGCCACCTTTCGATGGTTTTGCCTTTGAACATTTCACCTATATTATATCAAAGTTAAAGTTCTTGTCAATAGTATTTATATGTTTTTTTGTACTTTTTTGTACTTTTTTATTTATACCCATTTTGCATAAATAATTGTTTTATTAATAGAAGCTGGTTTCAAAAGATTTTTGTGTTCAAAAATATTTGTACATGTTTCTTCTAAATACCATCCAGCAAACTTATACCCGCTTCTTAAAGGTATAGCTGGTAATGTTACATAATAGCCATTATTATTTGCGTTATCTTGTGTTAAAGTTAATGTTTGTTTATCAAAAATTTTGTTCACTGTTTCATAATTTAAATCAAATTCTATTTCATGTGTATCTTCTGGCACATCATTTGTGAAAGAAAAACTGCATTCAACGAAACTTCCAATTATGTTATCCATACAATCAGCATCATTCCCTTCTACCCAAATATTAAATGTTGCTTTTGCTATATAATTATTAGAAACATTTAATGTTGTAATATATGAGGCTTCAAGCGATAATAATGATTTATACGTTTGGGGAATAACATTATAATCTAATGCCGTACTCGATCCAGCTGCTACACTATTTATATATGTGTAAGATATATTTTTAGAACTATCATATTTAGCTCCATATGCAGCAGGACTATTTCCTTCATCATTTATTAAATATTTTGTTTCATCAAGATTTGTCGCATAACTTCCCAAACCTTCACCCAATTCATATATACTTGATTGAGATTCAGTAATAATAGAAAATCTCATTGCATCTTTAACTGATAAGTTTAGACCACTTACTCCGTCTTTTCCAGTAGCAAAGTGATTTACCACTTTTCCTGTTAAAGGATCATATGAATTACATTTATTTAATAACTTTATATTTTCTAAGGTATTTGATTTAATTTGTGTAGCTGAAATAAATTCATTAGACGTACTTCTACTATCTTTACTATTCAAATAAATCTTTATATTTTTTGCTAATGATGTATCTTTTGGAACCTCATAATTCGTTCCAAAATAAATATCGAAGGAAACGTAATTTCCGTCTGATGGATTTATAATATTTTTATCATTCATACCTAAATGATTATAAAAAGTTTTTCCATTTAAAGAAGTAACTGGTTTCATTTCAATTTCTGAAATATAATTTTTAATTGTTGCTTCCGTTGCTTTTATAACATTTTTTTTAGAATCAACAAAATCGCCAGATGGATTTAATGAAAAATTTTTATATTTACAAACAATAGCCTTTTTTAAATCTAATTCAGTTATCTTTTCAGTATAATTTAAGCCATCTACAGAAAGAAATATCCCTTCATCTCCAATAACATTTATACCAAAATCACTTACCCATACTTCTTTATTCATTTCAAACCATGCATAAGTAGACGTAGAAACAGCAACAATAGCAATTAATAAGGTCATAAAACTCATTAATAATCTTTTTCTTTTCATTATCGCTTACCTCCTACTTTTCTTTTATAATTTTAAATGAAATACCCGTTTTCAGTGCCCCATTTATTATCGATCTTGGTCCTTTATCAGTACAATCAGGATCATTACCATCTATCCACATAATAAACGAATATTTAATCACATCATTAGGGGCTAATTTAGTTATTGTTCTATCAAAAATAACATTATCATTTTTAAAAAATGTTGTCGATGGATATCCTCTATATAACTGATTATAGGTATATCCATATGTGGATAAATCCTCTTGTTTTTGATATAAAGTTCCATTGTCATCATTTTCAAAAATTATAATTCTACTACATTCATCAACATAGTTTTTTACTTTTTCAATAGTCATTATCATTTGAACATCAACAGTTTCATTACCAACATTCTTTAAATAAAAAGTATAACCAATGTATTTTGCGGATTCACTTCCATAGTTTCCATCGGTATTTCTTACATATTCCGTATTTATTCTATCATATGATGTAGGTTTAATTCCTGATATAGTATCAGCTAACAATCTAGGTGATGTATATAAGAAATTTTTATCTTCTGATAGTATAATTCCACTTTCACTTTCTTCATCAACAACAATATCCAAGTTTCCAGCATTTTGACCAAAATAAGCAATTCCGGCAATTGCTGCACTAGCTGTACCAAATGCAGCTACAGTAGCCACCAAAACACTCTTTTTTCTCAAAACATTTGCTATTTTTAAAACTTTGCCTGCTTTTGACAAGTCAAACACCTTCTTTCTAAAATAAAAAAGTTGTCACAAAGATAAACTTTAATGACAACTGGCTACCATATTTATAGGCCCTTTAGCTTTGCGTCATCATTTTTCAATGATTTTGCCTTTACATATTTTCAACTAAATTATAACACTAAAGGCTAAATTGTCAAGAGTAACCTTTATATTACTCGTTAGTTTCAACATTATTTTCTTGTTTTAACCATGGTTTATTATCAATGAAATTTAATAGTTCTGATTCTTCAATTGGTTTAGAATAATAATATCCTTGCCCAAAATCAATCTTATTTTTCTTTATGTAATTTTCCATTGTTAAATTTTCTATACCTTCACTTACAACAAATCTTTCATTTGTTTTTGCATAATCAACAAGCATATTAACAAACTTTTCTTTCATGAAGTTGTTATCAATATCTTCTAAGAAACCACGATCAAGTTTTATCATATCGATTGGTTCTTTTTCTATTTTAGCAATTGTCGCATAATCAAGACCAAATCCATCAACCGCAATAATAAAACCAGCATCTCTAAGTTTTAATAAATTAGTCTTAATTGTTGCCATTTTATCGTACATGGCAAATTCAGCAATTTCTAAGATGATATCATTATTATTAATACGATATTTTTTTGTAATTTTTTTAAAATTTTCAGCTAACATTTCATCTAGTAATTGTTTTGTTGATAAGTTAATTGATAACTTTATATTATTACCTCTAACTTTTAATTCTACTAATTGCTTAGCTAATTGTTCAACACCCCATTGACCAACCCAGTTAATATCGCCTGATTGCTCCAAAATATTGATAAATTTAAATGGAGGTAATATTCCATGAACTGGATGGTTCCATCTAATTAATGATTCAAAGGCAAATATTTCATTTGTCCTAATATTAATAATTGGTTGGTAGAATAAACAAAATTCTTTTCTTTTTATAGCATCTTTAACTTCTTTAAAATATTCCATATTTGCTGATTCAGCTGTTGATAATTCATGGTAATACATTGTATATGCATTTCCACCATTTCTTTTAGTAACATATGCAGCAAGCTCAAGATTTGCTAACAATTCTTTATATGTTTGACCACTTGTTGGATAAGTTGCCATACCTACACTTGCTGTTAAATTGATTTCTTCGTCTCTTAAAACTGTGAACGGTTCCCTAACTGTTTCTAATAATTTTTGGGCAATATCCTGTAAGTCATCAGCAGAATATTCATCTTTGATAAATATCAAGAATTCATCTTTTTGGAGTCTTGCTAATGATGCTCTATAAGGAAGTGTTTTAACAATTCTATTTGCTAATTCAGCTAAAATGTTATCACACTTTTCTTTTCCAAAAAGATCATTTAAAGCTGTAAAGTTATCAATATCAAAGAATAACAATGAGAAGACACCAAATCCACCTATTTTACCAATATAATATTCAATGCTTTCTCGCATTTCAATTTTCGATAAAGTAGATTCAGTTAATGATTCTGCCTCTTCTTTTAGTTTAATTAAATTAGCTTTAATTAATCGATAAAATAAATAGGATAATAAAAGAGTAATTATTAAAGCAATTATTGAAAATAAAACAATTACAGAATCTGATAAATCATTTAGTTCTGCCGCTAATATTAAATTCTTCATAAACATCCTCCTTTATTTTTTTCCTAATTTAGGTCCTGATAATACTAATTTAATAGCATCATCATATGGCATTGCTTTTCCAATTAAATATCCTTGGATTACATCGCATCCCATTTTTTTAACAAGATTGCTTTGTGCCATATTTTCAACACCTTCACAAATAATATCTAATTCTAATTCTACTGCCAAAGAAATTATTTTCTTTACAATCGTTCTACTAAACTTATCAACTTCAACGTGTCTAATAAATTCCTTATCGACTTTAATTGTGTCAATAGGTAAATCTTTTAAATAAAGCATTGAAGAATACCCCGTTCCAAAGTCATCTAAATGAATTGAAAATCCATTATTTTTTAATATTTTCAATTTTTCAATAACTGTCGTAAAATTTTCCATTAAGAATGTTTCTGTAATTTCAATTGCTACTGAACCAGGTTTTAAATTATTACTTTCATATTCAGCTAACAAATCACTTGTAAACCCAGCCTGAACAATTTGAGCTGGTGAAACATTACACGATAAATGTATGCCATGTTTTTCAAATTCTTTTGCTGCTTTAAATACTTCTTTAATAACAAAGTTACCAATTTGAATAATACTTCCGCTTTGCTCAGCTTTTTCAATAAAAACTTGAGGAGAAATATGTGAATATTTAGGATTGTTCCAACGTATTAAAGCTTCAAATCCAACAATTTTCTCTGAATTGACATCATATTGTGGTTGATAATACATTTGAAATTCATTATTTTGAATTCCGCTTATAATGTCTGCTTGCATCTTATTTGCAGTTTGATATGCTGCTTCAACCATTTGATCATAAACTATAATATCTTTATTAATTGTTGTTTTGGCTTTAGTTGAAGCTATTTCTAATTTTGTAACTGCTTCATTAAAGTCAATGTTTTTATAAAGTGGCATTTCTAATTTAAATACCCCTGCTTTTAATTTAACAAAGATATGATTATCATTAACAATTAATGGTTCTTTTACTTCTTCAAATACTTTTGCAATTTCATTTGCTGTTTTATTAAATAAACTATATGAAACAACAACAAATTCAAATTCTTCATGATGATAAACATCTGCTTTAGTAAAAGTGGAATTTAACAATT
>JAVBOS010000029.1:0-3591 GCA_031550255.1 Anaeroplasmataceae bacterium
CTGCTTTCATACTTTTTTATTACAACAAAAACATTTGATGTTAATTCATTAAATAGAGAAATCACATCAAATGCTTATACACAAAAAGATGATTTAACAACAATTGTTTCTACAAATTTAGATTTAAATGGTTTTGAAAAAGTTTCAACCAACTCATATACAGAATTATATGTTCATAAAGCTTCATTGGCAATTAGAGTTAAAAATTTAGAAACTGGATATATTTGGAGTTCTAATTTTACCCCTGAAGAAGGAGAATTAAACACAACTTGGAAAGACAATGTTAATTCAGCTGCAATCATAACATATTATGATATTCAGGCAAGAAATACGCAAAATGAAGAACGTACTGCAATAACCAATACTAATACTAAAGTTACTTCATATCAAGCAATTACTAACTATAAAAATGAAATAAATGGTTTTAGCGCAATACTAAGTTTTAAACAATCTCAAATTAAATTTAAACTAGTTGTGAAGTTGGTTAATAATAAATTAGAAATAGAAGTACCGAATGAAAGTATAGTTGAAAACGAACGCTATAAACTTGGAATGCTTAGAATTTATCCTTTTTTTGGAGCAACAAAAGAAAATAGTAAACCAGGATATATTTTTATTCCAGATGGTAGTGGAGCTTTAATGCGATTTAAAGAAGCAGATAAATTAGCTACTATTTATCAAAATAAATTCTATAATACCGATTTTGCTTATACAAATACTTTAGCATATGATGATTCAGGTTTAAAATTACCTGTATATGGTATGATTCATGGTGTTAATCAGCATGGTTATTATAATAATATTGTAAATGGAGCAGAATGCGCAAATTTAGTAGTTTATCCTGCTGGTAATACGACAAATTATTATTTTACATATCCGGAGTTTTTCTATCGACAAAAGTATCAGTTACCAACAAGTAAAAATGGTATAGGTAAAACAGGATTACCAAGCCTTCAAGAAATTAAGGAAACATTTGATATTAAAATGAGTTATGGATTCTTAAGTAGTGATGCTTCATATGTAGGAATTGCAAAAAATTATCAACAAGATCTAATAAAAGAAGGAATTTTAACTAATTTGGAAAAAGAAGACAATATTTCTATTCAATTACAAATAATTGGAGGAGTAAAACAGCCTGGCGCAATCTTCGATAAAATGGTGAAAATGACAACTTTTAAACAAGCTGATGATATTTTAACAAAAATTCAGAATAATGGAATTACTAATTTTGATGCAACATTTGTTGGTTGGAGTAAAGGTGGTTACGCTCAAGATGGACCAAATTATTTTCCAATTAATAAGAAACTTGGAAGTAAAAAGGAATTTAAGAAGTTAATAGAAAAATATACAACTTCAACTACATCATTTGCTTTACAAGCAAATTATTCCACTGTTACAAAATATAGTAGTTATCGTCCTATAAAGGATTTATCACAAAGAGCAAATCGTCAGTTATTAAATAGCTTTATGTTCTATGATGAAGAGAAGTACTTAAATTATAACTCTATGCAAAAGTATTTCGCTAAGGATGTTAAAGATTATTCTAATTATGGTGTAAAAACAATTGAGCCATATATTGGAAAAATATTATATAGTGATTACAGTAATGGGTTTGTTAATAAATCTCAATCAATTGAAAAAATACAGTCAACACTTGAATTATATGATGGAAATTATAATATTGAAACTACGGCTAAATATCTTTTAAAATATGCCAAAAACATTTTATATACACCAACTTATTCATCTGGTGAAGCGAAATTTACTGATACTGTACCATTTACACAAATGGTATTACATGGATATGTTAAAATGTATGGACATGAATCAAATAATTTTGCTAATCAAGAAATGGATTTATTAAGAAGAGTAGAATATGGAGTTTATCCACTTTATCAAATTAGTCATGATTATGCCTCAAAATTGCAAAAGACTAATCTAGCATATATTATGTCAAGTAGATTTACTGATTGGGAAGATATAATTAATTATGAATATAATTTTATAAACGGTGCACTTAAAAATACTAATAATCAAACAATGGTAAATCGAGTTGTTTTAGATGATGGTGTCATTGAGGTGACATATAGTAATAACACTAAAGTTATTGTTAATTATTTAGATACTGATTATAACACTATACATGGTATTGTTAAGGCAAAAAATTACTTAGTAAAAAGGGGGAATGACTAATGACAAGAAAACGTCGTGAAGCCCTTATTGCCTTATCATTTTTATCGATTTGGTTAATTGGATTTGTAATATTTACTGCTATACCTTTAATTCGTTCATTTATTTTTAGTTTCAATGAAGTAAAATTTAATCCTGCTATTGGTATAGAAAAAAACTTTATGGGTTTTAAAAATTATATAAATGTTTTTACTACCCCAGCTGGAGTTAATTATACAGTTGCAATTGTTGATTTTCTTGGAGAAATCATTCTAAATGTCCCAATAATTATTGTTTTCTCAATTATAATGGCGGTAATGTTAAATCAAAAAATTAAGTTTAAGGGTTTTTTTAGATCAATCTACTTTTTACCAGTAATAATTACAAGTGGACCTATAATTAATTCTTTGCTAAACCAAGGTGCAGCAGAAGTACCACTTATTCAACAACTTGGAATATTAACATTTGTACAAAGTAATTTTACACCATTTATCGCAAATGCTTTAACTAAATTATTTACAGAATTGATAGTTATTTTATGGTTTTCGGGAGTACAAATATTATTAATTATAGCAGCACTTCAAAAGATTGATAAACAAATATATGAAGCCGCTATGATTGATGGTGCAGGAAGTTGGGAATCTTTTTGGAAAATAACTTTACCATCTTTGAAAAATATAATATTTGTCTCTGTTATTTATACAATAGTTAATTTAGCTACATTTGCTAATAACCCAGTTATAAATGAAATATCTAAAAATATGTTTAACCAATCCACTGGATTTGGATTTGCTTCGGCACAATCTTGGATATATTTTATAATTGTATTCTTATTATTAGGTCTTAGTATGTTAATATTTAAACCTCGTGATAAAGAAAAAAGAGGTGTTAATTAATTATGAAAAAAATAATACTTAAAATTAAAAACTTTTTAAAAAAAATAATTAAATATAATTATAAAGATTTACCGAAAAAAATAAAAAAAGATATGCCTAAAATAAAAAGAAAGCTTTTAGGTAAGACACTTTCAGATGGTATTTTAGGAAAAATTGTGATTTATGGGCTATTAATAACAATTGGTTTTGTCTATATATTTCCAATAATAAATATGTTTTTATTTAGTTTAAAAGATTTAAACGATTTAATTGATCCAAGAATAATGTGGGTTCCCTCTAAGTTTTATTTTCAAAACTATGCTCAAGCATTTAAAGTGTTAAGTTATTGGAAAGTTTTCTTTTCTAGTTTATTAGTTACACTAATTCCGGCAATTTTACAAGTAATTACAACATCTATTATTGGTTATGGTTTAGCTAAATTTGAATTTAAAGGGAAAAAAATTGTATTTTTATTAATATTAGCAACTTACATCGTTCCTCAACAAACATATTTGATTCCAAAATATGTATTGTTTAGTAGTATTAG
>JAVBOS010000163.1:0-2611 GCA_031550255.1 Anaeroplasmataceae bacterium
AAAAACATTTATTGAATCTGGATGGCCTAATATAGTATAGTGTTTAGTATTGCATAAGTTAATCATTAAACTATAATATCTTTGATATAGAGAGTTAATATCTTTGTTAATCCATAATTCTTCATTAATATCAAAACCAAATCCATCTATAAAATGAATTGAACCAATCAAGAAATCAAAATTATAGTTAGAAATAATTTTATAATATTCATCTTCTAAGTTATCGAAGTAACATACTTCTAATCCAAATAATATTTGAATTGGAAATTTTTCTTTTTTCATTTCGTTTATAAAATTAATATATTCTTTAATACTAATAGCAAATTTTTTATTAAATATTTTTTTTGTTCTTAGATCAGTTATACCTTTATCATAGATATGCTTAAACTCGATAAATTTATGTGTATGATCAAGTAAATATAATTTTGTTATACCGCGAGAAATAGCTACATTAACTGCCTTTAGTAAAAATTCTTTGGTATATTCTTGATTCTCTATATGAACATGACAATCAATCATATTATCATCCTTTCGTTTTTAAAAATTATTTTCAGGATATCTATTTAATTCAAATTGTCTTTCTTCCTCACTTAAACCCATCATAGTTGACATTACCTTGTGAGTTCTATCTTTTAATTCTTCAACTTGCTCCCTAAATGGTAATTCTTTATTTGGGTATAAAGGTGTACCAATATGCAATGTTAATAACTTTTTTCTTTTACCAAATAATTTATATATAAACCCTGGTTCTCTAAAAGTATATGTAAAAGGTAAAATTGGAACTTCATTTTTTATTGCGATTTGAAAAGCACCTTTTTTAAAAGGTCTAATTGCTTCATGAAATGACCACATTGATCCTTCGGGATAGAAGTGAACCCATCCTTTATTTTGTAGTCTATCATTAAAGGCTTCTTGCATTTTATACATCGCCTTTAAAGATTCTCCAAGGGGAATTCCTCCATTTAATCTTATTAACATTCTCTCTTTACCCTTCATTCCATTTATCCAGGCTGGATGGTTAGGTAGTTTTGGGAAAGCAAGTGCTAATATTGCTATATAGTCATGTGGATGAATATGATTACATACAGACATTACTCCGTTTTTAAGTTCTTTACGATGTTTTTTAAAGTTTCTTTTACCTTTTATTTTCGTTCCATTTAAAATTTTTGAAATCAATCTTCCAAGTGTAAAAGTGATAAAACCCATTACTATTCTTGCAATTTTAAAATACCATTTTTTATTTATAAAATGATAGTTTTCATCAAATTTTATATCTATTAATGGTTTTGTGATATATTCATCTATATCTGATCTTTTTGGTACTTCTTTTGTCATAGTGTAAAAACCTCTTATATATATTATATAATATTTTTAAATAAGAAAAAAGACTAGTCAATGCTAGTCTTGTAGAATTTCTCCATCTGTAGAGATTGTAACTACACTCCAAGGAATCATCTTTCCTGAATTTCTTAAAGCATTTATAGTATAGTTGGCAATTCCTGTACAACAAGGAACTTCCATTTTAACAACAGTTACACTCTTAATATCATTATTTTCAATTATTTGAGTTAATTTATATTCATACTCTGCATCATCAAGTTTAGGACAACCTATTATTGTAACTTTGTTTTTCATAAAATCTTTATGGAAATTACCATATGCATAAGCAGTACAATCAGCAGCAATTAATAAATGGGCATTTTTAAAACAAGCACTCATTGGACTAATTAATTGTATTTGAACAGGCCATTGTGTTAATTCTGAACCAATAGTAATTTCTACTGAAGGTTTTATATCTTTAAAAGATGTCCTCACTAATTTTTTTTCATGACTACCAGGACAACCACATGGCATTTTTGGTAGTTCTACTTTTTTTGTATTTTCTAAGTGTTTCTTTACAGCTTCTTCATCAAAATTAGCAGCTTCTCTTTCTTCAAAACTTATTGCTTCGGTTGGACAAACTGGTAAACAGTTTCCTAAACCATCGCAGTAATCATCTTTAATAAGTTCTGCTTTACCATCTATAAGCTTAATTGCTCCTTCGTGACAGGCTGTTATACATAATCCGCAACCATTACAAAGGTCTTTATTTATTTTAATTATTTTTCTAATCATAGCATTCTCCTTGAATTATATAGTACATTATACTATAATAATTATAAAAAAATGGTTGCAATGGCAACGAAAGGAAGATAATATGATAGATTTTTGCCATATACTAGTTAAGACATCTTTGTTTTCTAATTTTGAGTTTGAAGAAATAAGAAAAATTTTAAGAAGCATTAAAATTGAAATAAAGAAATATAAAAAAGATGATATTGTAATAGACTTTGAAGATGATCTGAAAAATATCGGTATTATTTTATCGGGAGAGTTGTTTATTACAAAAATAGATTTTGATGGAAATAAAAATATTATTGCTACATTAGAAACTTCAGATATTTTTGCTGAATCATTATTATATGCTGGTATAAAAAAAAGTCCCATTTGCGCCGTTTGCAGCAAAGAATCAACAATTCTTTTTATTAATTATAATGATTTATTTAATCTTAATAATTTAAATATTTCTAATAATATAATCAATGATTTGGCAAATAAAAATATTATCTTA
>JAVBOS010000178.1:0-4117 GCA_031550255.1 Anaeroplasmataceae bacterium
CAAGAGGATATTTTGTAGCTACTACAGGAAATATTACAGATGAAGTAATAATGGAATATATAAGGAATCAAGAAATAGAAGAATTAAAGAATTCAGATAACTTTAATGTAGGAGATTAAATTTCGGTAGCAACACTTTAGGGGCTTTAGCCGCTATGCAAACCCACCGCCTTTAGGCGGTGGGTTTAGTGGTAGCAAACTTTCCAGATGGAAGCCTTTCTGTATCAATGTTGGTTTTGATTTCACTATGATATTTTGTTCAGATTCGCTGTGTGCATGATATAGCTTATTAATATCATCAACTGGTAATCTAAGATTCATCCAACAAGTATTTAATTCAATATCTGCTGGCATAAACTAATTCTTTAAATTATTTAGTTAAAGTAATAGTTTTTAATTTTTGCCTTATCAAATTGAGTAATATAATCACATTGAGATTATATTAGGGATATTTCCGTAAATTTTTCTTTTTATTTCATATTTTTATGCTAATTGCTATCGGAAATATTATTATTCTGACTCATTAATATACATCAATGCTTTTTCCATAATTGCATCTTTACCATTACTAATATTTTCTTCAACAATAATATCAGGTTCTACTCCAAATTCTATGCGTTCTTTCTTTGAATTCAAAAATATAATATGTGGGGATGAAGCTGTAATCATCATACCATTAGGAAGCGTTGTAAATATTATTGGAGAGCCACCACCTAAGCTCCTTTCGCCAATAATTATTGCACCACAGTCCTTAAGCAATGATGCGAGGACATTTCCAGCACTATATGTGTATTTATTTGTTAATATAATTATTTTTTTTGAATCTAAGTTATTTGGAGTTATTTTTGCTGATAGATTGCTATAAAGCTTTCCATTTCTTAATTGTTCAAAATTTAAATTAAATTCTTTACTTAATAATTTTTCTAAATATAAACAAGCACTATAAAATGAGCCACCTTGATTACATCTTAGATCTAAAATAATATTATTTGCTTTTTTGGTTATATTTACAAATTCATTATATACACTTTGATCTTCCATAGTTTCTACATGGCAGTACGCAATACTTTCTTCTTCAAAGTCCTCATATTGAGTATTTATAAAATTATTTATGGAATTTTTATGGTTAAAATATTCGTAAAAATCTTCTTCAGTATTAACTCTATACCCAAAATAATTCTGAATGGACTTTTTAATTTCAATAGCATTGCTATCGTTATTAAGATCATTCATTAATTGTCCATCTTCAAAATCTTTAGAAGGAAGAAGCCTTGTATGCATATCGCCTAAATCTGAAATAACTTTTCTGACATAAAATACAAAATAATAATATGGTTTATTATCATTAATGTTTTCAAACATGGAACTTAGGTTGTTGTCAATAACTTCTTTTCTTTCAACATAATATGGGTAATAATTATATAAAAAATATTCTAGGTATTTTGCAGTAAAATAATTCAATTCATTTGACATAAGTTCAAATTTTAGTTCGATATCATTTATATGTTTTTGTAAAATAGGATCTTTATATTCCATACTATTAATTAAATAATAATTTTTATCATTAGTTTTAAAAAGATTTGCTTGAAAATTTAATACGGTTAAGTTTAAAAGCATAGTTGGAAAATAGTATTCGTTATTATACTGAATATAAGAAACTCCGAAGTCATCTAATTTAAAAATTTCTTCAGTTGGTTTCATATCAAATTCACGCTGAATTTTTAGAAGCCCATTTAATTCCAAAATACCTTCGCCCTCGCCGATATAGCGGTTTTTTACATATATTGAATTTTGCTTCAAGAGAAACATATTTTTCTTTAATTCAGATTCATCATTATTAATTATTAATCCTTTAAAAATAGGATTTGCTAATTCAATAAATTTTGTAGTATCATCCAAAGATATATAATCTATACCTTTGTAAGTGATTTCCTCAAATTCAAATTTGAAATTGGTATTTCCAGATAATATTACTTTTCTATTATTTAAATCAACATCGGTTACTGTTATAATTTTATTATGATCTATTTTGAAAAAAAATAAAGAAATAATAAATAGAAATAATGTTACTCCACATAGAATCAATACGGTTTTTTTCATAATTATATCCTTTCCAAAGATTAAGATAAGGCATTTTAAATTACATATAAACCATAAAAATATTTTAGGGTTTATATGTAATTCATTGTATTTGTAAATAAATGTGATGGTCTATATATAAAATATAATTTAATATATTCAATGAATTTATTGCATTAAATGTAGATATTACCTAAAGAAAGCTGCTAAAAAACCACCTTTTTGGTATAAGTTCCAGGGAATATTTTTATAAGCTTCATAATGTTCTTTTTTAAGTTTATTCCAAAAATATATAGCTAACTTTATTAGATGCTTTTTCAATTCACATATCAATTCATTAGGATTTGATAATTCTTTTGTAGATTGGTAAGAAATAGCATAACATTCTCCAGCACAAATGTACTTTGCAAAGCAATTTTTACATCTTTCATTATTAATTGTTGATTTTTCAAAAGTTTTTCTATTTTCATTGAAACCATTGTCAACATCACCAACAAGGAAGTCTTTATTTCCTAAATATACGCTGCAAGCGTACATATTTCCATTGTAATCAACGCCAACTCTATTTCTTCCAGCATCACATCTAAACAGTGACTTATTACCTTGATGCAACAATCTGTTTATATATCCACCAAAAAAATCAGCCCCTCTAAGGAAAGTATATACATAATCAAAGTCACCTTTTATTGCTCTTGATATTAGCTGCTCAGTAAGTAAATTGTAGGAATCTTTTAATTTTTCTATGGTGTCCATATCTATTAATTCATAATTCAAAATCTCTAATTAGATTCATGCTAATAGCATCAGAAATATTCATATTATAAATAGAATCATAAATTTTATGCACGTTTGTATTCTTATTTGTAATTGTTGTGGCAATCCCAATTTTTCTATAGCTTGCAATTTTCTCAAAATGCTTTTGTATATCTTCAAATGTCCCATTACCATTTTTATAAATTTTTTAAATCCTTCAGAAATATAACTTATGGCATTTTCAGCGTCAAATATTAATTCAATATCATTAAAATTAAATACTTCAATGTTATTGTTCATTCTCTTAATCTCCTTTTATTTTACTTTTTTTATTATCTATTAAGCTTTAAATACTAAGTACTTAATCTCTTTTAAGGTATGCATTATTTGTACTGCATCTAATAATTCATTATATCCCTCTGATTTCTAACTTATAAAGCAATAATATACTACAAGTGTTTTGATGTCAATATGGATGGGATATTCGGTAAGTAATCGGGGATCATTGGTTATTAAGTCAATATGAGATATGTAGAGCGTATAGGAACTTTTGAATCACAAGTGGTTATATTAAAAAATAGTAAAGAAGAATTAAAAATCAGCAGAAGTTTATATCAAAATGCAAGGCTTGCATTTCTATAGAAGTTTAAGGTATATGTAAATGTTTTGGAAGTTTAAAATATTCTAAGATAAGCACAGCGAAGTACATAATAAGGAAGGGGGTTGCAAAATAAGAATTTAGTATTACATATAGTTGATTAATTAATCAAACTATATATACGAAAAATTCCATTTGCCCCCCCTTTTAACCTATTCAAAAACCACAAACTGATTCTTCCCATTCTCCTTAGCCACATACAAAGCACGATCAGATCGATCATACAATTCATTAAAGGACACATCCTCATTTTCCACAAAAGCAATACCAATGGAAACTGAAGTAATAGGAATTTTTGGAGCAAAAGCCGTCTTTACTTCCTTCAATACTAATTTAGCTTTTTCAATAGCACTATCCTTAGTGGTATTATCCATATAAATAAAGAATTCATCTCCGCCTAAACGGCAAACTATATCATTCTCATCAAAAATACTTAAAAATGTATTGGCGATTGTAATTAAAAACTGATCTCCAAATAAATGTCCATAAGCATCATTTATATTCTTAAAATCATCAATATCAACTAAAAGCATAGCTTTAACATTATACGTATATTGAGATAGCATTTCAGTAATAGTTTTTGTTGCATATGCCCGATTATATAAGTTAGTTAAAAAGTCTCTTGTTG
>JAVBOS010000008.1:0-7117 GCA_031550255.1 Anaeroplasmataceae bacterium
GTAATACAAATCCAAGTGGTAAATTAGCTGATACAATAGCTTACAATATAAATGATTATCCATCAACTAAATATTTTGGTGAAAAAGATTTTAATTGTTATGTTGAAGATATTTATGTTGGATATCGTTATTTTGAAACATTTGCAAAAGATAAAGTTAGGTTTCCATTTGGATATGGTTTGTCATATACAAAATTTGAAATAAATGTATTAGACATACTACAAAAGGATAATTATATTGATTTTAAAATAAATGTAAAAAATATTGGTGATTATAATGGAAAAGAAGTTGTTCAAATATATTTTGAAGCACCACAAGGCAAGCTTGGTAAACCATTAAGACAATTAAGTGCTTTTACAAAGACAAAACTTTTATGTCCAAATGAAGCAACTATTTTAAAATTAAGTATTGATATAAATAAGTGCGCTTCTTATGATGATGTAGGTTATATATCAAAGAGTGCTTATGTTTTAGAATCTGGTCAGTATAATTTTTATATTGGTAATAACGTTAGAGATAGTTATAAGATTTATTCTTATAATATTTTAAAAGATATTGTTGTTGAACAATTACAACAAGCATTGGCACCAGTTCATAGCTTTGAAAGATTTAAGCCTACTGATAATTTAGAAATTGAGTTTGAAAAAGTACCAACAAAAGAGTTTGACTTACAAGAACGTATGAATAAAGATATTCCTGCTGAATACAAAATAAAAGATAACCAAAAGTATAAATTAATTGATGTATATAATAAAAAAATATCAATGGAAAATTTTGTTGCTCAACTTGATAATGAACAATTAGCATGTATAGTTCGTGGAGAAGGAATGTCTAGCCCAAAAGTAACAGGTGGAACAGCTGCTGCTTTTGGTGGTGTTACTGACGAATTACTTGAATATGGAATTCCAGTAGTTTGTGCTTCGGATGGACCAAGCGGTATAAGAATGGATAGTGGTATGCTTGCAACAAGTATGCCAAATGGAACATGTCTTGCTTCAACTTTTAATTATGAACTGATTAAAGAATTATACTTTCTTGAAGGAATAGAAATGAACTCTTTTGATATAGATACTTTATTGTGCCCAGGAATGAATATTCATAGGAACCCCTTAAATGGTCGCAATTTTGAATACTTTAGTGAAGACCCATTATTAACTGGTATTATGGGTCAAGCTGTAACGGAAGGACTACATAGTGCTGGTGTAAGCGGATCTTTAAAACACTTTGCCTGTAATAATCAAGAATTAAATAGACATCATGTCGATAGCATAGTTTCAGAAAGAGCATTAAGAGAAATATATTTAAAAGGTTTTGAAATAGCAGTTAAAGCTGGTAACTCAAGAACGATAATGACAGCATATAATCCTATTAACGGAATATGGACAGCAAGCAATTATGATTTAAATACCACTATTTCAAGAAACGAATGGGGATTTAAAGGAATTATAATGACTGACTGGTGGGCAGAGATGAATGACGAAGGCATGCATGGTCTTAAAAATAATTCTAAGGCTATGATAAGAAGTCAAAATGATATTTACATGGTTACACCCAATAGTAAAGAAAATACTAATAAAGATAACACGATAGAATCACTTAAAAATAATACTTTACAAAGAAGTGAGCTTCAAAGATGCGCTAAAAACATTTGTGAATATATTATACTTACAAAAACATTTAGGAAATCGAATTTTTTATTAGAAGAAAAAAATGTTTCAAAAGAACCGTGGTTTAAAGTAGAAAATGAAAAAATAGTATATCCTAGTATTGATAAAATTTTTATTAATAAAAAAGAGTTAGAATTATCTAAATATAAGAATATTTACTATATACAAAAAGAAAAAACAAAGGCAATTATTGATTTTACGACAAATGATAAAGTTGAAGTTATAAAAAAAAATTATTCTGATATAACAATTTTAAAAGTAAAAAATGAATTTGATGAAACAATTTACCGTATTTTAGAGTTAGATTCTGATTTAAAAAAATATGAGAATATTATTATTGATACAAAATCTTTTGAAGTTGATTATTGCCATTCGTTTATCAATAATGTCATAGAATTAAAATTTGATAAATACTGCTATAAGACTTCAAATATAAAAGTGGAAAATAATTCATTATTAAATTGTATAAAAGATGAAATAATTACATTTGCAATTGATGTTATTGAGACAACCAGTTATAATATAGAAATAGATGTAATTTGTAATGTTTCTGAATTGTCACAAGTTCCATATTCAATTATAATTGATAATGACAATGCTCTAACATTAACCTCAGGAACAACAAGAGGAAACACAAATACGATGAAGGCAAATATAATAATTGAAAAGGGATTAAAATTCTTTTCTTTAAGGTTTGCACGAACTGGATTAGAAGTAAAAAAAATTAGAATTATAAAATAGGTGAAATATGGACTTAGAATGTGTTGTGAATTATAATAATAAATTATTTATTGAATTTAATGGGATTCATCAACGAAAATATCTTTTTAGAATTTCTATTTTATTTCCATTAATATTTTTATTGTTAGCATATATGGTTAATGAAGAAGTTTTTGAAACGGCTTTTGTAATTGCTGCTATTATTATAGATCCAGCACTTTGGGTAACTTTAAAAATAGCCGTTAATCATGAATTGAAAAATCAAGTTAATCCTAATGATCTATTACAAAAATATAAATTTACAGATGAAGAAATTATAATTGAAAGTAATAGTAATGTAGAAAGTTACAATAAAATAATTAAATATACAGGTATTGTTAATGTTATTATTAGTAAAAATTTGATAATTCTTTATGAAGACAAAAACTCGGCTTTCGTAATACCTAAAAACAGTTTTACAAAAGGAACAGCAATTGATTTAATAAATCATTTAAGAAACATTAATAAATTATAAATGAAAACGACTAATTCAAAAATGAATTAGTCGTTTATTTTATTGATTAATAACTTTTTGTTCCTTTTTAGGAAGTTCACATTCACCAGATTTTAATAAGGCTGTTTTTAAACAAATTGGTCCAATAATTGCACTAATAAATACAGCGAGAATTACGATAACTCTAATTAATTCACCATTATATACAGGATGAACAGTATTAGGTAATTCAGCCATGATTATAATTGAAAGTCCAATTTCAATACCACCTTGAGGAAGCAAACCCCATCCAAGGTATTTTTTTATTACATCAGGTGCTTTAGTAGCCTTTGCCGAAACACGAGTTCCAACAAGCTTACCGATAAGTCTAAATAAAACATAGACAATAACAATTGCTAATGCTACAAAAGATAAAGAACCTAATTTTAAGTCTGCTCCAGATAAAACAAAGAATATTATGATAAATGGAGGAGTAATTCTATCAATTAAAGGCATAACTTCTTCAACAGTAGTAGAAGTGTTTGTGTAAACTGCGCCCATTGCCATACACATCATCAAAGATGATAAACCAACATGAACTGGATTTGCTGCACTTCCGAAATTAACTTCACCTAAAAGAAGGCTTAAGCCAATATTTAAGAATACAAAGGCAATTACTATACAAGTTCTATTTCCTCTTCCTTTAAAGTATTTCATTAATAATGTCATTAAAATACCCATGATGGCACCTAGTAAAATAGAACCAAATATTTCAATAAATGGTAATAAAATTGTTAAACCGATACCTGCACTTGTAGGTGCAACAAAAGTTTTAACTAAAGCAATACAAATACCAAATAATATTAAAGCAGATGCATCATCGATTGCCACAACACTTAATGTTGTTTGAGCAAGAATACCTTTTGCTTTATATTGTTTTAAAACTAAAATAGTCGCGGCAGGAGCAGTAGCTCCACCAATAGCTCCCATACATAGGGCAAATGGAGTTGCTACATTAATAGGTAATCCAATTGCAAAGAATAGTAAACAAAATACACCAACAAAAACAAATAATACTGCAAACAAACTTTCAGCAAAGGCAATAAAAACAGGCATTGTTCCAACTTGCTTAAAATAACTACCTTTGAATTCAGTACCTACACCAAAGGCAATAAATCCTAATTCAATACTTGTTATAATACCAAGTGCTTTAATAAAGTCTGTACCGATTATTCCATTATAACTTGGAAATACTAAATGGAATAAGGCTGGTCCTATTAATAGACCACCTAATAAATATCCAGTAACGTTTGGAATACGTAAAACCTTTGCTAGTTTACTTGAAAATAAACCAGTTAATAGAATTATTCCTAATCCTATCATTAATCCATAAGAGGAATTTAAATTTTGTATCATACTATCATTTATCCCCTAATACTTTAATCCTTCAACAAAGTCAAGGGTAAAACCAAATAAAATTCCTGTATTAGGTTTTGATAAATCGCCTACTACATTTGTAATACCTTTCTTTAGTGTTTGGATCTTTTCTTCGTCAATAATAAATAATAATGTATTTTCAGGTTTTAACTCAGGATTTAAAAAATTTCTTAAAAATCCTGTAATTTTATACTCATTATCTTTCGCTAATTCTCTTGCCATTCCATTAGTTTGGAAAATAGTGCTTCCACTAATACCTAAAGAATTTAATTCTTTTAACAAAGGCATTAATAAAGTTGAATCATTTAATACATAAAAAACTGCTTTCATTGTAAACATCTCCTTAGTTATGATTATACTACTAATTTTTATTTTTGGAAGTATTTAACGCCTTAATTTAGCGCATGTTAACACTTTCATTATATGTTATTATCTACAAAAAAATGTTATAATATTTATAAAGTGAAAAAGAGGTATAAAATGGACAAGAAAATAACTACAATAGATGAATATATCCTACAATTTGATGAGAAGACTCAATCATTAATGCAAGAATTTAGAAGTAAAATTCATGAATTCGCACCTAACGTAACAGAAAAAATTAGTTGGGGAATGCCAACATTTTATTACCATGGAAATTTAGTACATTTTGCTGCAGCTAAGTCACACTTAGGCTTTTATCCAGGTGGTGAAGCTATAGAAGTATTTAAAGAACGTTTAAAAGACTATAAGACTTCTGTGGGAGCTATTCAGTTTTCTTATAATAAAAAAATTGATTATAATTTAGTTAAGGATATTGTAGAGTTTAGAGTTAAACTTCTAGATGAAGAAAAAAAATTAAAAGAAAATAAAAAATAGTGTTGACATTAACGTTACGTAATACTCTATAATGATAGTGGTGATAAAAATGGAATATACAATAAATGATTTAGCATCATTATCTGGAATAAGTACAAGAACTTTAAGATATTATGATGAAATTGATTTACTTAAACCAAAAAGAATAAGTAACAATTACCGAATTTATAGTCAATTTGAGATTGATAAGTTACAACAAATATTATTTTATAAGGAAATAGGCCTACCTTTAGATGATATTAAAAAAATTATTAATAATCCTAGTTTTGATTATAATAAGGCATTGAATGAACATTTAATCACTTTAAATAATAAAAAGAATCAATTGGAGACATTGATAGAAAATGTTACAAAAACGATTGATTCACTAAATGGAGGAATAAAAATGTCAAACAAAGATAAGTTTAATGGATTTAAAGAAAATCTAATTAAAGAAAATGAAGAAAAATATGGTAAAGAAATACGTAGTAAATATGGTGAAAAAACTATAAATGATTCTAACAAAAAAATGATGAATTTATCTGAAGAAAAGTATAATCTAATGATTGAAACTGAAAAAAAGATGAATGAATTATTTGTAATTGCAATGAATTTAAATGATCCAAGTTCATTAGAAGCGCAAGAAGCATGTAAGTTACATAAAGAATGGTTAATGATAGCTTGGCCAGATGGATATTATGCAAAAGAAAAACATTTAGGTTTATGTCAAATGTATGTTGATGACGAAAGATTTACAAAGTATTATGATAAAGTGAAGCCAGGTTTAGCGGTTTTCTTAAATGAAGCAATGAAAATTTATTTAAAATAAACACACAAAAGTGTGTTTTTTTCTTTTTATATGTTAAAATTAATTAGGTGATTAAAATGATCGTAAAGGCTAATATAAATGATGTTGAAAAAATAACTAAATATATTTTTTCTTTTAAAGATAAAAAAGAATTTTTATACCCGATTTGTCCTAAAGAAAAAGATTACACATGGATATTTAATCATGTAAATAAAATGATAGATACTAACAAATTGGTGTTAGTAGACTATTTAAATGATCAAATAAATGCAGTCTTAATCGTCTTTGTAGATGATGATCAAAAATACCTACAAACAGAGGGTGGAATATTTACAAATGATTGTTTTGATAAAGTTGCTGATAGCTATTTATTTTATTTAAAAAGTAATTATGAAGGTTATGAATTAAATATAGTTTTAAATGATGACAATACATTATTTGACGATTATATTAAAAATAAGGCGATATTAGAGAATGATTCATATGATATGAGACATCTATCGAAACAAGGATTTGTAGAAGAAAATAATGTTTACCTAATAAGCGAGCAATATTATAAGGATTACATACAATTAAGTGATGAATTACATCCAGGATGCTTCTGGAATGCAGAGAAAGTATTAAAAACAAGAAATAAATTTGATGTATATATATTTATCAAAGATGAAAAATTGCTTGGTTTTATAACTGTTACCAATTATTTTAAACCATTTGATGAAATATTTGCCTTAGGTGTAAGAAAAGAATATTTACATAAAAATATAGAAGAAGCTTTAATAAAGAAAGTAGTTAATGTAAATGTAAGTAAAGATACTGATACTATGTTAATTGTTGAAAAAAGTAACAAATATGAATTTGATATTTTTAATAAATTAAAATTTGAAGTTGTTGATACATCTAAATTGTATTGTTTAACATTATAGAATAATATGAAATTAATCTTAATTTTAGGCGATTTAGCAACTGGAAAATCCACATTCTCAAACAAAATATCTAAAGAATTTGGCATTTTATGTTTAAATAAAGACAATTTAAAAGAATTAGTATATGAAACATTTGGCTTTAGTAATAGAGAAGAAAATTTAAAACTAAGTAAAGCTTCTTTTGATATCATGAGACATACGTTAAATAAATCTCTTTTATCTAATACCAATTTGATATTAGAATCTAATTTTA
>JAVBOS010000103.1:0-8096 GCA_031550255.1 Anaeroplasmataceae bacterium
TGATAAATTCTTTTTTTATTATGGTTATATTGATACAATATATTTGTATGTATGATATTAATAATGGAGAGTATTGATGCTAAAAGGAAGAGTAATTGGTTTAAATAGTGGGAACTATAAAGTTTTAATGGAAAATAATGAAATAATTATATGTAAAGCTAGAGGAAAACTTCGAAGTATGAAGGTTGATAAATTCTCTAGTTTTAATGCTTCTACAAACAAACATAGTAATAAACTAGAAACCAAAACAATTAAATTAAGTCCAAAAGTTGGAGACCTTATTACATATGAATTACTAGATGGTATAAATTACATAATCGATGTTTTTCCAAGGAAAAATGAATTAGTAAGACCAGATATTTCAAATGTTGACCAAATACTTTTAATTTTTGCTTCAAAAAAGCCAGACTTTAGTTTTCATCTATTAGATCTATTTTTAGTTCATTTATCAGCAAGTAATATTGATCCAGTTATTATAATAACTAAAATAGATTTATTAACTACTGATGAACTTGATACATTAAAAAATGGATTAAAATACTATGAAGATATGGGATATAATATTATTTATGTAAATAGTAAAGGGAAAGAAAATATTGAACAAGTAATTCCTTATTTAGCTAATAAAGTAAGTGTTTTGTCTGGGCAAACAGGGGCTGGTAAATCTACTTTAATTAATGCATTAATCCCTGGATTTCAGCTTGCTACACAAGAGATTAGTGAAGCACTAGGAAGAGGAAAACATACAACAAGAGAGACGTCATTATATCAATACTTTGATGGATTAATAGGAGATACACCAGGTTTCTCTCTATTAGAATTAAATGGAGTTAAGGCTGAAGATTTATCAAAACATTTTATTGAATTTAAAGACTATTTTTGCCGATTTAAAGGTTGTACACATCAACATAATTCAAAAGATTGTGGAGTTATTAAGGCAGTAAATAGTGGTGAAATATTAAAATCTAGATATGAAAACTATATAAAAATTTATGAAGATCTAAATGGAACGAGGAAAGTATTATGTTTAAAATAAGTCCATCAATTTTATCAGCGGATTTTTCAAATTTAAAAGGGTCAATTGACGAAATAAAGGATTATTGTGAATATATCCACATTGATGTTATGGACGGAGTTTTTGTAAATAATATTACAATTGGTATACCTGTTGTTAAAGCATTAAAAAAACATTTTAGTAATATTTTTGATGTTCATTTAATGATTGTTAATCCGATAAAGTATATTAAAGAATTTGCCGAGGCTGGTTCGGATATTATTACATTTCATTATGAAACTGGAAATGTTTTACAAACAATTAATGAAATAAAAAAATATAATAAAAAAGTTGGATTATCAATAAAACCAGGTACTGATCCAAAAGAAATTATAGAATATTTAGCATTAGTTGATTTAGTTTTAGTTATGAGTGTTGAACCTGGATTTGGCGGTCAAAAATTTATGGATAATTCATTAAATAAAATAAAGTATTTAAGCGAATTAAAAAAAGCCTGCAATTATTCATATGAAATAGAAGTAGATGGTGGAATTAATGCAGAAACTTCTAAACTAGTGAAACAAGCTGGTGTGGATGTCATGGTCGCTGGAAGCTTTATATTTTCTGCTGAAAATAAAATTGAAACAATTATTAGATTAAAAGAATAATAAAATTGTTTTTTACATATAATCTATTAAAGAGGTGAATGGTATGCGTTTGTACGTAATAAAGCTGCCTAAATTTTTATCTGCTTTTATTGGAGCCTTTCTAAGATTATTCAAAAAAGGTAATAACTAGGTACAAATGTGTACCTAAAAAAGAAAAAGACATTGTAAAATGTCTTTTTTATCTATTAAAACGCAAAAAAGTTAGCATAAGCCAACTTTAAAAATTGCGGATAATATAGTTAAGCTCTTGCTATTTTGCCACTTTTAAGTGCTCTAGCAGATACTTTAACTTTTTTAACATTTCCATCTTCATCAACGATACGTACAGTTTGTAAGTTTGCCTTCCAAGTACGACGTGTAGCATTTAAAGCATGACTTCTTTTGTTTCCTGTAACTGTTGATTTACCAGTAATATAACATTTAGCCATCTCATATACCTCCTTCAATGACGATAAAATAATTAATTAAGCCATATTATTATAACGTAATTTTATTTATAAAGCAAGCATATTTTAAAAAAATATTCATAATCTTTTTTTCTTTAGTATTAAATTGTACTAACTTTATGGTTATATGGAATAATATATATAAAGAAATATAAATTTGAGTTATAAAACGACATTTTTATTCCTTTTTAAACATTTTTTCTTAAAAAAATCACTCTTTTTTTCATTTTTATATTAAAACCAATTTACAAATAAAAAATGTATGGTATAATTTACATTGTCTAGATTTTTAATTAGATAATAACGACGGTGATATAAAGATAAATAAATCTAAAAAGATAAATAAAAATGTTTAAATTAAAAATAAAAATAACTTAATTGTTTATATAAAATGTGGAGGGTTAACCAATGACTATATTAAAAGTTAACGGAACACTATTAAAGAAAATGGTAATGAATGGTGCAATCAACTTAAAAAATCACCATAAAGAAATAGATCAACTTAATGTATTCCCTGTACCAGATGGAGACACTGGAACAAATATGCAAATGACAATGATGGCAGGAGTTCGTGAAATGAACAATTGTGAGTCAAGTTCAATTGTTGAATTAGGGAAAGTTTTATCAAGAGGCTTATTAATGGGAGCTAGAGGAAACTCTGGTGTAATTTTAAGTCAATTTTTCCGTGGGATTTATGTTTCATTAAAAGAAATAACTACAAATGAGATTTCCGTTAGTGAATTTGTTGATTGTTTAGTTTCTGGTTCAAAGGTAGCTTATAAAGCTGTAATGGAACCAGTAGAAGGTACCATTTTAACTGTAGTGCGTGAAGCTGCTGAAAAAGTAGAAAAAGAAAAAAATAATTTAACTTCAATTACTGAATTATTTGAAGTTTATATCAAACAAGCTAGAATAACTTTAGCTAATACACCTAACTTATTACCAGTCTTAAAACAAGCTGGTGTCGTTGACAGCGGTGGAGCTGGATTTATTAAAGTTGTTGAAGGAATGATTATGGCATTAGAAGGAACGATGCTTGAATATGAACAAGTAGCTAGTACTTCAATTAATGTTACAAATACGTCTGAAGTAGATATTAAATTTGGTTATTGTACTGAATTTATTATTGAATTAAAAAATCCAAATGAATTTCAAGAATCTGATTTAAGAACACCACTAAGTTTATTAGGGGATTCTTTAGTGTTAGTAAAAGATGACAACTTATGCAAAGTGCATGTTCACTCAAATAGACCAGGTAAAGTATTAGAAACTGCTCAAAAATATGGTGAATTTATAACAATGAAGATTGAAAATATGAGATTACAACATTCTGAAATTGTAAAAAATGAAATAGAACAAAAAAAGGCTGATCCTAAAAAATATGCTTTAGTTGCCGTGTGTTTTGGTGATGGAATTAAAAAAACTTTTGAAGAATTAGGTGTTGATTACGTTATTGATGGTGGTCAAACAATGAATCCTTCAACAGAAGCATTCGTAAATGCTATAAAAACAGTAAATGCTGAAAATGTTATTATCATTCCTAACAATTCAAACGTTATTTTATCAGCTCAACAAGCTGCTAAATTAGTTGATGATATTAATATTAGAGTGTTACCTGCTAAAACTATAGCTCAAGGATATGCATCTTTAATGGTTTTTGATATGAGTTTAGATATTGACACTAATGCTGAAGAAATGACTGAAGCAATTAAAAATGTTAATTCTGGTGAAGTAACATATTCCGTACGTGATACTGAAATTAATGGCGTAAAAATTCAAGCTGGTGATTACATGGGAATCGCTAATGGAAAAATAGTAGTATCTACAACTGAAAGAATAGATGCAACTAAATCATTATTAAAAAAATGTATTAATGATGAAAGTGCAATTGTAACCTTCTTTTATGGAAATAATGTAAGTTACGATGAAGTAACGGAGTTAGAAAGCTATTGTATAGAAATTAATAGTGACATTGAAGTAGAATTAATTGAGGGAAATCAAGACATTTACTCTTACATTATTGCAGTTGAATAATAAAAGGTTGGAAAATTTCCAACCTTTTTCTTACTCTACTTGTATTGTATAATTGTTTTTAACTAAGTTTTGTTTCGGTAATACTAAAGTCAACAAACCATTTTTAAAAGTAGCTTGAGAACCCTCTAAATTAATTCTAGGAATGCAAAAACTACGCATTTTAACATATTGTCTTGCTTCGACACGTATTTTTTTGTATTCACCATATGTTAAATCATCATTAGTATTAAGATAGATACTTAATATATCATCATTATACATTACATTAATAATTTCTTTTCTAATTCCGGCTAGATATGCTTCTACAACATATCTTTCCTCGTTTTCATAAATATTAACTAGAAAATCTTCTTCTTGAGAAAAGAAAAAATTATTTAGTAAATTATCAAAATTTCTCATAAAAAAACTCCTTATAAATTTGAGGTGATAAAATGGATATACTAAAACAAAATATTCGATTAATTAAAGGTGTTGGAGAAAAAATAGAAAATTATTTTCATCATGAAAAAATATATACATATGAAGATTTATTAAATTTTTTTCCTAAAAAATATACTTTTTACGAAGTAAAAGATATCAATAATATAGTTGTAGATACGAAAATAACTACTCAGGGTATTATTAGTTCACAATTAATTTCACGAAAATTTAGAAGAAGTATTGATAACCTCATTTTTAGTATGAACATTTTTGGGAAAAATATTAAAATTATTATTTTTGGACAACCATTTTTAAAATATAATTTAAAAGTTGGCATGAAAGTAACAATTCATGGATTATATAAGCCAAAATTAAATGAAATAATCGTAAATAATATTTTTACTGAAAATTTTGACGCTAAAATTGATGTGGATTATAAATTAGATGGAATATCTAATCTACAAATGCAAAGATTCGTAGAAAGAGCGTTATTAAATGTATCAAAAGAATCAATAATTGATGATTTACCAGTAGATTTACAAATTAAATATCGATTATTAAATAAAGCAGATCTAATTTTAAAGGCTCATTTTCCTAAAAATTTAAAAGATTTACATGAAATTGCTAGAAGATTGAAATATGAAGAATTTTTAAACTATGCATTATCTTTAGAATCTTTAAAACAACAAAAAGAAAAAGTGATTAAAAATCCTAAAAATTTTTCTAATTTAAAAATAAGCGATTATATGAATAGTCTTCCCTATAAATTAACAGATGATCAAAATATAACAATTAATACAATACTAGATGAATTAAAAAGTAACAAAGTAATGAATCGTTTAGTACAAGGCGATGTAGGTAGTGGTAAAACAATTGTTGCATTAATAAGTGCTTATGCGACTATACTTGCTGGAAATCAAGTAGTAATGATGGTTCCGACGGAGATTTTGGCAGGTCAAATGTATAACTACTTTATAAATGAGCTTAATAAGTATGAAGTTCAAATTTCTTTATTGACTAGTAGTATAAAAAAATCAATAAAAGATGATACTTTAGAAAGAGTAAGACACGGAAGAGTAAATATACTAATAGGAACTCATGCATTACTTGAAGAAAATGTAAAATTTCAAAAATTAGGATTAGTTATAATTGATGAACAGCACCGTTTTGGTGTTGAGGAAAGAACAAAATTAGTGAATAAATGTTCAAATACAGATGCTTTATTTTTAACAGCTACACCAATTCCTAGAACTTTAGGATTAACAAATTTTGGTGATTTAGATATTTCTTCAATAAAAAGTATGCCAGTTGGAAGAAAAACTATTATTACTAAAGTAATAAATGAGTTTGATTTAGATGACTTATATGAAAAAATGAATGAAAGACTAGAAAATAACGAACAAATATATGTTATTGTTCCGCTTGTAAATGAAAGTGATAAAATTAATGCTTTTGATATAAATACGGCTTACGAATTATTTTCAAAGGAAGTAAAAAATTCACAAATTGGAATTCTTCATGGGAAACTAAAATCAGATGAAAAAGATAATATAATGAATGATTTTAAAAACAAAAAATATAATATTTTAATTTCAACAACAGTAGTTGAAGTTGGTGTTGATGTTAAAAATGCAACTATGATAGTAATTTTAAATGCTGAAAGATTTGGGTTAAGCCAACTACATCAATTAAGAGGAAGAGTTGGAAGGAATTCTTTACAATCTTATTGTTATTTAGTTAGTAACTCTCTTGAAAGTGAAAGATTACGCATATTAGAAAGATGTTCTGATGGATTCACTTTGAGTAATGAGGACTTTTTATTAAGAGGACCAGGTGATTATTTGGGTGAACGTCAAAGTGGATTTGATAGATTTGACTTTGCTGATTTCTCAAAAGATGAAAATATTTGGAAAGTAGCTGTAAGTGATGCAGTTTATTTATTTGAAGAATATAACAATAATAACAAAAAATATACAATAGTGGAAAAAATTACTAGTAAAATAAGTACTAAAACAAATAAATTAAACTAGTTATTTACTTTGTAAAGTGGTAAAATAAGATAAATGAAATGTTGTGCTTTTATGATAAAAATAGCAGTAGATGCATTAGGTGGAGATTTTGGTTTAGAAACAACAGTTCCAGGAAGTATGCTTGCAATTAAAAAATTTAAAGATATTGAAATTATTTTATATGGCGATGAAGAAAAAATTAAACCATTATTAACGAATAATGAAAGAATAAGTGTTGTCCATACTACTAATTGTGTTAGTATGGGAGAAAAAGATCCAGTAAAAGCAATTAGAAACAATCGTGATGCTTCATTAGTTATGGCCCTTCGTGCTGGAAAAAATAAGGAAGCTGATGCCGTAGTAAGTAGTGGACCAACTCAATGTGTAATTGTTGGAGCTCATCTAATTGTGCGAAAACTAGAATCTATGAGTAGAGTAGCTTTATGTCCAATTATACCTTCTGTTGATGGTAAAGGAAGATTATTACTTGATGTAGGCGCTAATGTGGAATTAAGACCAGAGCATATAGTTGATTTATCTATTTTTGCTAGTGTTGTTTCGAAAGAAATATTAGGAGTTAAAGAACCTTTAGTGGGTTTATTAAATATTGGTACTGAACCTGGAAAAGGTCGCGATGTTGATAAGGAAACATTTTATGCCCTAGAAGCATGTGAACATATTAAATTTTTTGGAAATGTTGAAACTAAGGATATATTAACTTCTGAATGTAATGTTTTGGTTACTGATGGTTTTACCGGAAATATGGTAATGAAAACTATGGAAGGTACTGCTAAAGCAATGGGTTCAATGTTAAAGCACGAAATTAAATTATCATTAGGTGGAAAATTAGGATATCTATTTATGAGAAAAAATTTAAAAAGATATGCTAAGCGTTTAGATGCAAGTGAAATTGGTGGAGCAATGATATTTGGTATTTCAATACCAGTTGTAAAGGCACATGGTTCAAGTGATGCATTTGCTTTTTCAAATGCAATAAAACAAGCTAGAAGCATGGTTGAAAATGATGTTATTGGAAAAGTATTAAGTGCTTTACCGGAAAAAAAGGATGATATTCTTGAATAAAGAAATGATATTAGAACTTGAGGGAAAATTAGGGTTAAAGTTTAAAGATAAAAGTTTAATTGAAGCACTAACACACTCTTCATATTCAAATGAAAATAAAAGTGGATATAAAAATAACGAACGTCTTGAATATTTAGGAGACGCTGTTTTAGAACTATCTATGAGTAAATATCTAATAGATAATTACAATTTATCAGAAGGTGAAATGACTAAAAAAAGAGCAGAACTTGTTTGTGAAGATGCCTTAGTTAGTTATGCCAATAAACTAGAATTATCAAAATATTTATTATTAGGTAACGGTGAAGAACAAAGTGGTGGAAGATCAAGACCGGCAATTATTGCGGATGCTTTTGAGGCTATTTTAGGTGCATCTTTTACTTCATTTGGCTTTGATACAACATATGAATTATTTGAAAAAATAATTGTGCCTTATTTATCTTCA
>JAVBOS010000108.1:0-11490 GCA_031550255.1 Anaeroplasmataceae bacterium
ACATTTCCTAAAGTTAAAGTCGCATCATATGTTCCATGGAATCTAGCTTGATTGTATCCAGGTATATATTTATTTGGTTCAATTATAAAACTGTCATGTTCTTCAATTATTGTTTTTAGACTAGTAAATGTTGAATAAATAGTAAAGAATCTATTCGTCATTTCTTGATCATTTTGAAGTGGAGCAAAATTTACAGTACTGATATCTGTCATTTCTTCTGACATAGTTAAACGATTTGAGTATCCCGCTTTTCCAAAAGACATCCATTTAGCAAAATCATATGCTTCTTGTGGATATTTTGTAGTTGAAGCTATCGACATTTGGTCTACAATTACCGGAATTTTATTAATGTTTCCAACCTTTGGTGTACCAATGAAATCTATTTCAAATCCGTATTCACCAGTCTTAATTGCCTTGTTCATCCATCCAATTGACGCTGAAGAATCCCATTTCAATGCATGTCTTCCTGCACCCCATGGCCATTCAGCCCCAAAATAATCTGTACGTTGTTCTGGTGTACATGCATCCAAAACAAATGTATTATCTGCTCTTAAAGCATAATATTTATCTACTGCCATTCCAAATTCAGTCGAATCTAGATGTAATTTTTTATTTGCTTCATCATATGTAAACCAACCATATTCTTCTTTTAATTGTGCTGGATACCATTCTAATAAACGATTAATACCTTCAATACCTACAATTCCATTACCACCACTTTGATGCTTAGCAACAGCTTTTGTTCTAGACATAAGATCTTCAAATTCAATTCCAAATGTTGGAACATCTTTATTACCATCATCGTATATTTTTTTATTAACAAAATAACCATAATAATGAACTTGACTTGGTAATGCAATTAGTTTTCCATCATATGATCCAGCATCTCTAAAAGCTTCTTTAATATTTAAAAATTCAGGATCTTTAGAAGCTATTTCTGCTAAATTATATGCCCAACGTGAGTTTACAACAGTTTCTGTACTATCTATCATAAATACGTCAGGAAGTTTTTTATTAGCTGCATGTGCATCTAGAAATTCATTCCATTCTTGATCTACTTCACCGTCTCCAGTAGTATTTTCTACTTTTGGTCTTTCAACAACTTCAATTTTAATTGTTGGATTTAAATCCATAAATTTTTGAATCATTAATCTTTCGGCATTACTTGAACCTTCAACACCTAAATTCCACGCTGCATAGCGAAGCGTAATTTCTCCTTTTTTACCACACGCAGTTAAAGTTAAAGCAAAAACTGCAGTTACAATGAATAAAAAGATTTTTTTCATGTTTCTTCCTCCTGTTATCGAAACGTTTCGATGTCTATATTTTTATTATACTATACTTATAGTATAAGTGCAACCGTTTTCATAAATGATTTAAAAAAAATATTAAAATGAACCTCTTAATATTATTTTTCCTTTTTGCAATTCTAGTTTAACATCTGATCCTGAATTTAAATCACAAATTGCTTCTGCTATTCTTCCACCCCATAAAAATCGATCAATTTTAATAGTTGATAATGGAATTCTATTTAATGAACTAGCTTCAATATCATCAAATCCACAAATACCATAATCTTTAAGAATTTCATATTTGTTTTCATGTAAAATATCGATTATTCCTAAAGCCATTTCATCATTAGCACAACAAATCATTTTAGGCACTTTATTGTCTTTAATCATTTGCAAGGCTACATTCCTACCTGATTCTCTAGTAAAATAACCTTGATACTCTTTGAAATTTAATATTTTTTGTTCAGTTAATGCTTTTTTAAAACCAATAAAACGTTCCTTTTCATCCATTGAATCAGGAGATCCATGAACGTATGCATAATCTTTATATCCTTTATTTAAGGTTTCTTTTATCAACTCATAATAAATATCTATATTATCAATCATGCATGTATAAAGATTATCGGCTAAATAATTTTTATTTACAACAATAATGGGAAATTTTTTTGAAGCAATACTTTTAATTAATTCTTCGCTAATATTACTATTATATATAATTGCGCCATCAGTTGTTCTATCTTTTATCATTTTTTCACATGAACTACCTGCTGTAACGACCATACTATAACCTTTTTCAGCTAATTTTTTTTGAATTCCATCTAAAAATTCATGATAAACAGGTCCTCCAAAATTAGCTATAAAAACACCAATTATTTTGGTTTTTTTTAGTTTTAAATTTCTTGCCTGAGAATTAGGAAAATAACCTAATTCATTAGCAATTTTCTTGATTCTTAATGCCGTTTCTTTATTAACTTTTGATGAATCATTTATAGCATATGATGCAGTTGAAATTGAAACATTGGCTTTTTTTGCCACATCTTTTATTGTTACCATTTTTTTCCTTCTACGATATACATAGTTTCCTTTCATTTTAATAAAGATAATTTTATGTCAAATAAGAACTTGTTATATCCTAAATAACTTACTTATACCATTGCTTTATATTAATTTATTAAAATTTAATACTTTTATAGCTTTTTTTATAATTTCATGCTTCATAAAATATCTATGGATAGTACCATTTAAATAGTTATCTATCATAATCATCGATATTCCTTTATCTATTCCTATATATTTTTCAGAAATCCATAATTGATTTTTTTCTAAACTAAACGCATCTTTAAAACCATATTCTCCAAAAGTTGATTGATAATTTTCATATATATAATTTAAAGATTCTTCAGCAATATTTGGAATAAATATAACACTTCCACAAATGGAATATGGACTAATTGCTCCGTCAGTTTCTAATAATGATTCAAATCCAAAAGGTGGAGTACCACTGCTTTTGTAACCATTTTTTGTATCTGATGCCGATAATCCCCAAACAAATTTATTAAATAAGGGAAATTTATCATTATTATTCATACACCATTCTCTATTGTTTAAACAAGCAATTTTTGAATTTTTAAACCAATCTATTTTATTATCTTTATATTTTGCAAAATCAATAAATGCATGACTAAACTGATGTGTAAATAATGCCCCACCTGGAGAATTAATAAATTTGTTATTATTGTATTGCCCGTAGATTCTATCAAATCCATTATACAATTGCAGTGCTTCTTCTTTAGCAATAAAATTGCTTCCAGCAGCTAGAAAGTATAGCATTAGTTGTTCAGCATACATATCCCATTGATATATCCATGGTGTATGTGTGTCATTACCAAAACGATAAGCCCCATCTTTATCAGGATTATATGCCATTCTAAATGTTAATTTATCCTTAAACAAAAATGTATAATATTTAAAATCAACACGATTGTATATTATATTAAACATATTGTGTATTTCTTCATCTTCAAAGTATGAATCAACCGATATTGCACCACAAATAAATATCGCCGTATCGATTGTTGAGTATTCAGTTTTATTATATCTTTGTGAGGTGTTAAAGTCTAAAAAATGATACATTATTCCTTTATGATGAGAAATGTTATTCATAGCATTTTTTAAAATTATCTTTGATCTTTTTAATCCTTCATCATATGAGATAAATTCATTTTCAATACCTATTACAATTCCGGCTAAAGCAAATCCACCTGATGCAATAGAGGCCATTTTTTTATTAATATTATTGTCAAGAACTAATCCATAGCCTTGTTCTTCTTCATTAATATTAGTATGATTCCATAAGAAATAAAAGCTTCGTTTTAATTCTTCTTTTAAAATATCCATTATAGATAAACTACCAATTCGTTATTATCATTTAAAAGGTTATTATCAATAATAATTCCGCCTTGTCGATACTTATTATTAATTCTATTATTATTTACAACTTCTCCATTTAAATCAATTTTACTTACACCGTTATTTAATCCAGAAATTAAATACTTAATTGTTATATTTTTGTTGTTAAATTTATATTTAAAAACTAAATTATTAAATTCTTTAGGTAATACTGGATCGATAACTAAATTTTTTTCAAACTTTTTTATACCTAGTACATTAGATACTACTTGATTCAAGTAAATTCCTGGTCCACTTGAATATAAACGCCAGCCACCTTTTACTTTTACTTCTCCAGTTTTTAATTTATTAAAATTATCAACTGCATCGTATCTATCATTAAAACATCCATCAGAAGAACTGAAATACATATTATTTTGACGTGTTAAAGCATTTTTTACAGTTTCTTCAATATTAATCGGAACTATTGCTGTTATTGCATATAAAATATCTTCTGCTTTACCAAATTTTGCCAATGCTTCAATATATCTTATATGAGCATGAACATATTGTAATCCAATTTCTCTACCAAAATTTGATGCTGTTTCAGCACGTTGGAAAAATGTTTTTTTACCACCATTATATTTTACAGCTTTATCCATTAGTCTTACTCCATCTGGACATTTCAAATTTTCGTCAATTATTTTAAAATTGTTATTAGCAACTTCCTTAGAATAAAATTCTGAAATAATTCCTCTTGTTAAAGGTAATAATCGATATTTTAATCCTGTATTTTTATCCTCTGGATGAAGCATTGGTGTTACATTACCATTATTAAAGTAAACAAATCCAGCTGGAGTATTGTCTCTTAAAATATATTTTTCATAATCATATTTCATTAAATTTGATAATTCTAAAGCTTCTTTTGCTTTTGTAGTGTCATACGAGTTAATTGCTAAAGCAAAATTTTCTAAAGCCTCTATTTCAAGTAATATTGTCCATCCAGATACCATTTTTAGAGTTAAGTCTTTATTACAAGGTTGTAAAGTATCATCCCAATCTCCACCACCATATGATGTTAAATTAGTGCCACTAACTGCATTTAACTTTATTCTTTCTATTTCCTTTTCGATGTGTTCCATTATAGTGTATGTTTCAATAGTTTTATTATTTTTTTCTAAATCCATATATGGAACTTTTTCTTCTAAAATTGAATAATCATTTGTAGATATAATATATTTAGCTATTGTTCTTAATGGCCATACAATAATATCACCATGGCTTTCATGTGCTTGAATTCTAAAATAATTGTCAAACATAAACCATTGTGGCCAATCGCCTGTTTGTAAATGCTGTGTTGAATAAACTTCTAATATAATATTTCTCACATAATCATATTTCCCAAGCATTGAAAAATACTCAACAGGTCCTTGTAATACATCTCTTGTTCCAAATGCAGCTCCACCATTTTGTTCTAATCCATGTGGTGATGCATAATGAATTAAAGCATTATGGCTAAACCAATAGAAAATATTATTAATTTTTTCTACTATTCTATTTCCATCTAATTTTAAATCAAAATTATTTAAATTTTCTTTATAATTTTGAAAATAATCATTTTTTATTTGTTGAATATCTAATTCTTCAGTGAATTTAACGTAACCATTAACTGATCCCTTCACAACCTTTTTAAATCCGGTAACATTTTCAAACACCACTGTGATTACACTTAAATTTTCTGTTTTATTATCTACATAAAACACTTCATCATTAACAATTTTATAAATATTAGATAAATATTTGACTTCATATCTTAAGTTTGGATAATTATTAAATACCATATCATTTTGTATTGGTTTATATGTAATAACATTATCTATTATATCCATGTTTATTTCATTTTGAAATTCACTTGGTCCCATTTGAATATTTTCAAGCAATATCATATTATATTTAATATTATTTAAAGATTTTACTTCTAATAATATTTGCGGATTATTATAACTTGCTGCTACCGATATTTCTAAAACGTCATCTTTTATTTTATAAGCCCACTTAGCATAATTAATACCCATTTCAAAAGAAGCTGGCAATCCTAATAATCGATACTTTCCATCTATCATAACTAAAAGTCTTTCACCACTTAATTTTTGAACATTCAAATAGTTTTTTACATGTGTAGATAATTTATTAAAATTTGTATTTCCTACTACAATATGAGAGGTAAAAACACCATTCATGTGTACTGTAGTTGCTAAAACATCATCTTTTATATAATCAAATGAATTATTTGTAATTATAGTTGCGTGACTTCTTTCAACTAAGTGTTCCTTTTCTTGTAAAACTATATGAGATTTATTATCTCCTACAAAAGCAACTAATTTATTATCAATAATTTCTTCTAGTGTTTTGTTAGGATAAAATTTGTTTAATTCTTCTTGTGTAAATTCTTTAGAAGTAAAAATATCATTTAAATTAATTTTTAATTCTTTTTTATTTTTACCTATTTCATCAAATTTTTTTATATTCGAAAATGCTTCATTTATATCATTCATAAATAAAATTTCACTTGGAGTTTCTTGTGTTTCAAATAAAATACCATAAAAAACTATTTTAACTGTTTTTTCTAATTTAACTTTTTCGCTTTTCAGAGCTAAATAAGCAAATTCATATTGATAATTAACGTTTGCTAGTGTTTCATCAATCATAGCTTTTGGAATATTTGTAAAACGATAATCTATACCAAAAAATTGATTTCCATCAGTAGAAAAAGAATCATTCTTAGTTAGTGAACCTATTTGTAATGCAATACTTCTTCCTTGATTTTGTTTGCTACTTAAAACATAACCATTATCATTTTTGAAAACTTTATGGTCTATATATTGACATGTATAAAGTTCATTTGCTTCTATATCATTTAAATTTACGTCTTGACCATAATAGACTTCTGCATATATATCTTTGCTTGTAGAATTAAGTTCTACATCATAAAACCATTTGTTATCTACTAAAGTTAAATAGACTTTATAATTTACATTCTCAAACGTTCCTGTATAAATTACTTGACTATTTAAAATAGTAAATGAACTATTAGAATTAACTCCTAATAATCTTGTAAATTTAATTTCATTACCTATGAACAATTTCAAAAAAAGATTTGAAACCATTCCATCAAGCGTTGATGCTCTAAATAAATTAATTTTTGTATTCTTATTTTTTATTAAGGAAATATCACCACTATTTAATACATAAAACTCTAAATCATTTGTTTTTAAAATACTTTCTTTAATTTTTGTATTTAATATCATACAATTCCTCCGACTTCGAAACGTTTCGATTGATAACTCTATTATACTATAGTATTTATGAATTTAAAATATACAAAATAAAAAAAAGATATTATTTAATTGATAATATCTTTTTTTATGACTATTAAAGTTGATTTTACTTCTTTTTCTTTTTATAAATTATTGTTCCAATAGCTGCAATAGGAATAACCCAAGCAAGATGTATTAAATAAATATAATTGTTTTTTAAAACACCAACATATGTTTTATCAGAGTTAGTTATAAATTCAGTCACTTTTTTATTATTGTAGTACCAAACTACTCTTTTACCTTTTTCATTAATTTTAGGTGCTGTTATTTCTTCACCAAAATTACTATTTACTCTATATGTTTTATCTCCAACAACAAATAAGGTAATCATTTGTTCTTCTATGTTTCCAATTTCAGGTTGCACTAATGTTAAAGAACAAGCTTGATCATTATTCAATGCAGTTGAATATATTTTCGCACTAAATATTTTTCCAGAAAAATTAGATTCTATATTTCCTGATGAATTTGTATCGCCACCAATGTAAAATTTACGTGGTGAATTTGTAAATGATAGATTTCCACTAACATTAGTAGAACCTGCTAAAACTCCGTTTAAATAAAGTTTAATTGAATTACCATTATAAACAATTGCCGCATGATAATCTTTATTTTTTTCAATTGGAGTTATTAAATTAGTTGCCCATGAAGAATCTATTCTTACCCATGTTTCTAATTTTCCATTATTTATCTCAAAACCAATTCCACCACCACTAGCACCATCTTGAAAACTAAATGGACATTTAACCCCAGAAACATCACTGGCATTAAACTTAACTGAAAATGTTACATTATTTGTGTTTTGTAATGAAGAAACTATATTTGTTGGTTCAAAAGATATTCCAGCTGTTCCATTTAAAGCTATATGTTTTTCTTTATCACCACTTGGAGTTATTCCATTTAGTGTTAATTGATTAGCTTTTATTGATTTATCAGTAATTGTTGTGTTTATATCTAAATCAAACAAGTCAGCTTTAGGAACTTCTACTTGCGTAAATGTACCTGGTAGTCGGTACACTGGACTTGACTTAATAAATTCTGATTCATTTCCAAAACTATCATATGCATATAAGTAAAAAATATAATCACAATTCGCTGTTAGGCCCTTAGGCGTGTATGTAATATATTTTTGTGGATAGAATTCACCCGTTGAAAATTGTACTTTTGAATCAATACTTTTTAAAGTTTTGTTATACGCACGTAATTCATAGTAATCAACATACTCCAAATGATTTGCCTCAAAAGGTATTTGTAAACTTTCATCATCTACGTTAATTACCATACCAGATGGCCAAGTTGGAGCTAAAGAACTTACTTTTCTTATGTCATTTGTATATTTAAATGATGCTTTTATTTCGTCTTTAGTTCCCGACCATTTATTATCCAATTTATAGTCTTGACCTAAATATTTTTCATTTCTAAAATCTATTTTCTTAAAATTCAAAGTTCCATCCTTAAATACTTCAACAATGTAACCTTCTCCACCTTGTGAATTTTGAGAGTCTTTAAAAACTTTTAAATATTCTGTGTATGTCATTGCGCCTGTATTAACAGTTGTATAATCTTTTTGGTTAATTGATGTAGCATTTTTTAAAGTATAATGTGAATGTCCTGAAAAGTTTACAACTTGAGGGTAGTCTTTTAAAATATTATATACAATACTATCTCCCCATGCGGTTACCCCAAGACCTGTTATAGAACCATAAACAGTATCCTTCCCTGGATTATGAGTTGTAACAAAAACTGGTTTATTAGGACTTTGTGCAATTGCCAATTCTACTTGTGTTCTTAACCAATTATTATCAATCGTTTGTCCGTAAAGATAATCAGTTGCATTATTCCATGTTGTTCTATCTTTACTATGTTGTGGTCCAGGATTGTAAGAAATAAAATGATAACCTTTTAATTTATAATGAATATTTAGTCCTTCATTTACGATATCAGTTACAGCATTATTAACAGCAATAATCTCAGTATCGCTAGAAGTTGCTGCTCTAAAAGCCGCTAATTTTGTAATAAACCTTTTTTGTGTTACATTAATTTGACTTTTATGAATATTACTTCCATCCTCAAATGATGAATTAGTATACAAATCAGTCATGTAATCATGATTTCCCATGGATAAAATAAGTTGTGGTTTCTTACTCCATTTTGCTAATTCAGTATTCATTATTTCATTAAATTGATCATATTCACCTGGAATACCAAGGTTTGTAACATCACCAGTATGAACAATTGCAGCAAGATTAGGATCTAATTTACGATATGTGTTCATAGCTGCTTTTAAAGCTTTTGCTTCACTGTTTGTTGAGGATTCTCTAATATGAGTATCTCCTAATAACCCAAATCTAAATAAAACATTTTCATTTACTAATGGTTCAAAATTATCAGAACCATATTCTGCTTTTGTTTTTATCGATCCCACTGCAGTCACTCCTAAGGCTAATGTGGCAATAGCCAATAATTTAAAACTTTTTTTCATAATACGTTACCTCCATAAACTAAATACAAAAAAAGTTAAAGATTTGAATTATAAAAAAAGTGATACGTAAAAATTACTAATTTTATCATAGAAATAAGAAGAATGAAAATATAATTTTTTTGCAACATACTTTTTTATCGATAATTCTTTATATTTGAATTATAACAAATAAAATAATTAATTTAAAGGTGTAAATATCAAAACCATTTTATTTTCTAAAATACTTTAATATATTTATTTCGTTTGTTAATTAATAAATATTTAGAAATTAACAAAAAAAAGAACCATTTAGTTCTTCTTTTCATAATTAATTATCAAATTTTTTCATAATCTTATTTAAAACATTCAAAATTGGACCAAATAAAAGTATTTCTAGTATTGTTCCAATTCCAAGCATAGAAATGTCTTTGCTAATTAAATATAAACTTAAGACTAATAGTATGAAAATCACATCAAACATTTGTCTAATTGTTCCCATTTTCTTATTTAACTTAAAAGCAATTGCTTCTGCACATCCCTCAATAGAAGTTTTTATAATATCGCTCTTCATTATAACTAGAACGCCAAAAGCTTTAATAGATATTGTAATTATAAATAATAATATTCTTAAAAAATAATTATTTACATTAAAATTTTTAAAAATATTATACAAAAAGAAATTTAAAATAACTCCAGCAAATAATATTAAAAATATTTGAAAAAATTCTTTTTTTTTAAAATCTTTACCTAAAATTATGAAAGTTATAAATAAAAATAACAAACTACATACAATTGATATATAACCGACTTCAACATCAAAAATTATTGATAATGTCATAAATAATGCATCAGCAGGACCAACACCTATATTCATTTTCAAACAAACCGCAACACCAAAATATAAAATTGTAATCCCTAAAATTAATTGTATAACTCTTTTTAACATGTAGCTTTTCCTTTATTTACTTTCTTTTAATATTATTACCCAATCATTTGATAATTCATGCCTTTTAGTAGGGCGTAATTCTAAAATAGATATACCAGTGTAAGCATCTATATAACTCATTGAGTTATTTTCTGGATTCATATAATAAGCATCCATCTTCTTATCTTTGTATTTAGATAAATCTATTCTTATTTTATCACCTTTATATGAATAAATAAACATAAAAGAATCACCAGCAAAAACACTTGTACGATAATGTCCATTTTTTGGATATAAAATATACTCTGGATGAGCTTTACCGGTAGTATAATCTACAGATTCCATTAATTGCTTCAAATATTGCATTTGTGCACCACCAGGTGAATGTAATCCTTCATACCATGTTTCTCTTACACCATATGAACCTTTAGATTTACCAGTATGAAATTGAATAATCGCATTATTTCCATATGTAAATCCACATGCACCTTCAAAAACTGACCAATATGCATATCTTCTAATATGCCTAGCCTCCCAATAAGGTTCTTTTGGATCATGTAAACCTTGAACAATTCCCTCATAAGATGGTTCAGCATCTAAGCATGGTTTAATTGTATTATAAGAATTATTTTTAATAACATATTTATAACAATCCTCTCCAAAACTATCCTCATTCATTGATTTATCATCCCATGAATTTAATGTTAATTGGTCATATCTTCTATGTCCTGATTGAAACATATTAAAATCTAACCATTTTCTATCATTAAACCACAAATATGATCCGGTTCTACCAAATGGATGAAATGTCATTAAACGATTTTGATTAAATTGTTTTAAGATTTCTCCCATTGTATCAAAAAGTTCAGGATTTACATCCCCTCTAACATCTCCACCTAAAACCCAGATAATATTTTCTTTGTCTTGAAAATACTTTCCTAAAAAGTTAGCATATCTTTTTGACTGTTCAATACTTAAAACATTATTTTTTACTAGGCTTCCCCATGTTGGTAATAAAGCCATATACAAATTTAATGTTTTTGCATAGTC
>JAVBOS010000021.1:0-4750 GCA_031550255.1 Anaeroplasmataceae bacterium
AGAGGAAAATATTAATGTGAGTATTCCTCATATAAAAGTTAAAAACTCAAAATTAGTAGCTATAAGATTAGCTAAATTATTTTATAATTATATTCCTGTTAATCATCAAATTATAGGTGTCACTGGTACAGATGGTAAGACAACATCATCTTTAATTTTATATCATTTACTTAACGATAAAAACACATCATCATATATTGGGACTAATGGTATCAAAACCTCTAGTTTAAACATTAAAACAAATAACACAACAATTAGTTCTATTGAACTATATAAAACACTTAATTTATTTATAAATAATCATATTTTTTCAACAGTTATGGAAGTATCAAGTGAAGGAATTTTAGATAATAGAATTGATGGTTTAGACTTTAGTGGAGCCGTATTTACAAATTTAAGTCATGAGCATTTAAACACACATAAAACAATGAAAAACTATTTTAAAACAAAGTTAAATTTATTTCAAAATTTGACAAAAGAGGACATAGCTGTAGTAAATTATGATGATAAATATGGGCGAAAAATAAAAAGATATACAAAAGCTTATTTTGTCTCATATGGAATAAAAAAAGGATTATATAGGGCGAAAAATATATTAATTAATAAGGATAATATCCAATTTGATTTTTATAAGAAAAGACAATTTTTAAAACAATTTAATATTAATCTTTTTGGAAATTATAATATCTATAATTCATTGGCTTCTATTGTTTATGCTTATGAATATGGTGTCTCACTAGATATTATTAAAGAAAGACTAAAAACTTTGATTAAAATAGATGGTAGATTTGAAACATTATCATATTCAAATAATACTTATATTGTTGATTTTGCGCATACACCTAACGCTTTAAAAAATATTTTATCTAATTTGAAACTTGTTCCTCATAATAAAATCATTTTAGTATTAGGAAGTGCAGGAGAAAAAGATGCAACTAAGAGACATATAATGGGCAAAATAGCTTGTGAATTTGCTGATGAAGTTATCTTTACTTCGGAGGATCCAAAAAATGAGCCGTTATATAGTATTTTAAGCGATTTAACAAAGGATTTAACAACTGATTACTATTTAACTTATGATAGGAAAGAAGCAATAAATTTAGCTGTTTCTTTAGCAACTAAAAACGATATTATTTTGATTACTGGCAAAGGCAATGAACAGTTTGAAAATATTAAAGGAATTACCTTTAAACATAATGATATGAATGAAATAAAAAAGGCATTAAATATTTAATGCCTTTTTTGCTAGCTCATCTGCTAGATCATTATATTTGTTGTTTGAATGACTTTTAACTTTTATAAAATTGACTTTAATTTTTTTCTTTGCCTCTACAGCAAATTCTTGATAAGTCCTTGTTAACTGTGTATTTGCTTTCCATTCGTTATTATACCATTTTTCAATGCCTGCATAATCATAATAGATATCAATTTCATCTATATTATGATTTATAGCATACTGTATAATAAATCCTGCACCCTTTATTTCTCCTGCTACATTTCTATGTAATGACCATTCATCTTTTTCAAATTTTTTATAAAATTTATATTCCTTTTCTTCTGTAATCAAAACTGCTCCAAATGAATATTCCTCAGTTTTTACATTATAACTTCCATCTATATATGCACTATATTTACTATATTTCGTTATTTCATTAACATTTGAGATATAGTCTTTCGCTTCTTCTAAAGTCATAAATGATTTATATTCGGCGTCTTTAAAACAAATCACTTGTGCTTGGCATTCTTCCCACGTTAAATATATCCCTGGATTAATTCCTTTTCTTACTGCATAAAACTTTTCTTTCGCCATATAATCACCTGTTACTATTATATATGAAAATAGACATAAAAAAAACAGGAAAATAATTTCCTGTCATTTTTTATTAAGCTACAAATAATTCTACTGAAGTTTCAGTTACTTTAACAACTGTTTCTCCTGTTTCTACTCCAACTTTAGCTTTTGCTACTGCAACTGCATCAGCAAATTTACCAACAACTGCTTGAACTCCCCAAACAATTGATAAAGTTCCTGCGCAATGATTGCATTTAACTGCAGCAAAGATATCAGCAGCTGGACGGAATTTTGATAAAGCCATTGCTAATTCAACAGATCCTTCACAAACGATTGCTTTAACATCAAAGTTGTTTGCAATTTGTGTAGCAGCTAATGCTATAGCATCTAATTCATTTAATTCAGAACCGAAGTTTAATACATTTTGAACCATTAACTCATGATCAATATCATCTTCTGCTCTTTCATCAATTTTACCCATATAAGAAACAGCTTCAAATGGATAATCTCCTTGAGCTGATTCTCCACTTAACATTGTTGCAGATGTTCCATCTAATACTGCATTGTGGCAGTCAGTAACTTCAGCACGTGTTGGACGTGGATTTTGTTGCATTGATTCTAACATTTGAGTAGCACAAACAACGATTTTTCCTTGAGCTTGAGCTAAATAAATCATATCTTTTTGAATTGTAGGTAATTCCCAAGCGTCAACATCAACACCTAAATCTCCGCGAGCAACCATTACTCCATCAGATAATTCAATAATTTCTTGCATATTTTCTACGCCTTCTTGATTTTCAATTTTAGAAATTATTTTAATGTGAGTATTTCCTTTTGCGGCTAAAATTTCACGAATTTGTTTAATATCATCAGCACGACGAACGAATGATGCAGCAATGAAATCTAAATCTTGATCACAAGCAAATTCCATATCTGCTTTGTCTTTAGGTGAAACGTAAGGCATGTTTAAAACAACACCTGGAACGTTACAGTTACGTTTATTTTTTAAAGTACGGCTAGTTTCAACACGGCATACTAATTCTTTGTTAGTCGCATCTTTTTCTAAAACTGTGAAAGTTATATTTCCGTCTTCAGCTAAAATTTTTCCACCAACTTGGATATCATCATATAATCCTGGGTAAGAAATCGCAATTTTGTTTTCATCTCCAAGATATGAATAATCCATAGTAATACGGATTGTATTTCCTTTTACTAATTTAACTGGTTGGTCATTTTTTAAATAACCAGTACGAATTTCAGGACCTTTAGTATCTAACATCATACCAATGTTCCATCCATTTTCTTTATTTAATTCTTTAACATTTTTAATACGGAATCCTTGTTCTTCGTAATCACCATGTGAAAAGTTCATACGCATAACATTCATACCAGCACTAATTAACTTTGTTAACATTTCTTTTTGTTCACTTGCAGGACCAATTGTACATACAATTTTTGTCTTTTTCATTTTGTTTTCTCCTATATTTGCTATTTGTTTTTGTTAATTATTTGTAATATTTCCAAAAATTTGTAATATATTACATATTCCTTTAACATTATACCATATTTTATATTATAGACAATAAATTTTTTAATAAAAAAAAGTAAGAAAAGTAATAATCCTTTGTCTATTACTCGACTTGACTTTTTTACCTAAAAAACATACAATTTATATATGATATAGAAAAGTGAGGATTTAAATTTATGAACAAATTAAAAGGTGCATGTATATTAGGTCAATCAGGTGGACCAACATCAGTAATTAACGCTAGTGCTGCAGGAGTTTTCATTGAAGCTTTAGGTCAAGAAAACATCACAAGAGTATATGGAGCTGCACATGGTATTAAAGGTATTTTAGATGAAGAATTCTATGATATTAATCAAGAAGATATTAAAGAATTAGAGTTATTAAAAACTACCCCATCTTCATCTATTGGTTCTGTTAGATATAAACTTAAAAACATTAACCAAGATAAATCTGAATATGAAAGATTACTAGAAGTTTTCAAAAAATATGATATTCGTTATTTCTTTTATAACGGCGGAAATGATAGCATGGATACTTGTAATAAAGTTAGTAAGTTCTTTAAAGAATCTGGTTACGAATGCTATTGCATGGGAGTACCTAAAACAATTGACAATGATTTAAACTTAACAGATCACTGTCCAGGATTTGCATCTGCTGCTAAATACATCGCAACATCAATGATGGAATTATACCAAGACGCAACTGTTTATAATACTCCAATGGTTACAGTTGTTGAAATAATGGGAAGAAATGCTGGTTGGTTAACTGCTGCTGCTTCTTTAGCTTCATATAAAGGCTTTGGTCCTGATTTAATGTACTTGCCTGAAATGACATTTGATTTAGAAGAATTCTACTCAGATGTTGAAAAAATGTATAAGAAAAACAAAGGAAAGGTTTTAATTGCTGTTAGTGAAGGTGTTAAAACAGCTGACGGAAAATATGTTCCTGAATTATTTACAACTTTAGCTAAAGATTCATTTGGACATTCACAACTAGGTGGAACTGCAAGTGTTTTAGCTGATAGCTTAAAAAACCGCTTAGGTGTTAAGGTACGCGGAATTGAATTCTCTTTATTACAACGTTGCGCTCAACATTTAGCTTCTGCTGTAGATGTTAATGAAGCATTTAATGCTGGACGCGAAGCTGTTAAAGCGGCTTGTGCTGGTGTAACTGATAAAATGATTGGTTTTAAACGCCACATGGTAAATGGAAAATATGAATGCGAATATGTACAATTAGATTTAGCAGAAGTTGCAAATACAGAAAAAACAGTACCACTTGAATGGATTAAAAAAGATCATACTGGTATGACCCAAGAATTTATTGACTATGCATTACCTTTAATCCAAGGCGATTGTAAGGCCCCTTTAGAAGATGGTCTTCCACGATTTGCTAAATTAAAAAAAGTTTTTGTAACTAAAAAATAATAA
>JAVBOS010000115.1:0-3122 GCA_031550255.1 Anaeroplasmataceae bacterium
TTATTAAATCAGGTAAAATATTAACTCACCAACCAAAAAATGAATTAATTGAAAAACATGAGAAAACAATTGACGCTTTATTTAGAGAGGTGTTCAAATGTTAAGAAAAGTTATTAAACATGAGATTAGTCTTTCAATTAAAGAAATCTCATTCATTTGTATTTTAATGGTGGTGTTTTCGGTACTGACTCCTCTTTCATTTAAATTAAATTTTGGATTATTGAATTTCTTTGTTGTTTGTATATTTCTTTTAAGTATTTTAGGAGCATTAATTTTATCTGTTTTAGTTTTGTATCGTATTTTTTATAAATCAATGTTTGAAAATGAAGGATATTTAACAAATGTTTTACCAATTAAAGCATCGAAACTTGTTATTGGAAAATTTTTATCAGGATTATTTTTAACATCAATAATTTATATTTTCTTAATAATATCAGTTATTATATTTACATCTATAAACATTGGTTTATCAACTTCATATCAATTTGTTGTTCAGCTTTTATCACAATTATTATTGATTCCTACTAAAATTGATTTCAAGGTTGTTGGAACATTTACTAACATTATTTTATGGTTCTTATTTGGTATATTAAATAGCGCAGCTGTATTTTTCTTTTCAGCAACAATATTTAATACTTTTAAAGTTAGGAATTACAAATTTATAATTTTAATAGTTCTTTATTCTGTTATATCACAAATTATTAGAACTATATGTCAAATACCATTTGTTTTTTTAATGTCAAATATGATGTTAACATTAACAACATTTAATATAGTAATGATTGTTTCATCAGTAATCTACTGTATAACAACTGTTGTGTTAATATTTTTCACAATTTATCTTGTTGATAAGAAAGTTAATATTCAATAGTATACTTACTGAAAATATTGACAAAATATAGAAAAAAGATATAATATTATTAGATTATAAATCTATGATAAAGAATAGTAGTTTATTAATTATTTTTAGAGAACTTGTGGGTGGTGTAAACAAGTATTAATTATAAATGAATCTACTTTTGAGAATCTTGAAAAAAGATCGTACCAGGCGTTAACGGTAAAAGAGCTAGAATTTATTCTAGAATTAAGGTGGCACCGCGATAATTCGTCCTTAAGAGTTTAACTCTTAAGGGCGTTTTTTATTAGAAAAAGGAGAAATAATATGTTAGATATTAAATTTGTAAGAGAAAATGTAGAAATCGTAAAAGAAAATATTAAAAAGAAATTTCAAGATCATAAACTTCCTATGGTAGATGAAGCGATTGAACTTGATAAAAAAGTAAGAGGCTATAAACAAGAAGTTGAAACTCTTCGCGCTGAACGTAATAGTGATAGTAATGCTATTGGTTTATTAATGCGTGAAAAGAAAATTGAAGAAGCTAATAAAATGAAAGCAAGAGTAACAGAAATTAATGAAAGAATTACTGTTATTGAAGCTGATTTAGTTGTTGTTGAAGAAAATTTAAAGAAGATAATGATGACATTACCTAATATTATTGATTCAACTGTACCAATAGGTAAAAGTGATGCAGAAAATGTAGAAGTAAAAAAATATTTAGAGCCAAAGCTAAAACCATTTGATGTTCCATATCATTTAGATATCATTGAAAATCTAAAAGGTATAGATTTAGATAGTGCGAGAAAAGTTGCGGGTAATGGATTTTATTATTTAATGGGAAATATAGCTAGACTTCATTCAGCAGTTATAACATATGCTAGAGATTTTATGATTGATAAAGGATTTACTTATTGTATTCCACCATTTATGATTAGAAGCAATGTTGTTACTGGTGTTATGAGTTTTGCTGAAATGGATTCAATGATGTATAAAATAGAAGGTGAAGATTTATATTTAATTGGTACTAGTGAACATTCAATGATTGGAAAATACATTGATACAATTAATGAAAAGTCTTCTTTACCTCAAACATTAACTTCATATTCTCCTTGTTTTAGAAAAGAAAAAGGAGCACATGGAATTGAAGAAAGAGGAATTTACCGTATTCATCAATTTGAAAAACAAGAAATGATTGTTGTTTGTGAACCAGAAGATTCTAAAGCTTGGTTTGATAAATTATGGCAATATACTGTAGATTTATTTGTTAGTATGGAAATACCTGTAAGAACTCTTGAATGCTGTAGTGGAGATTTAGCAGATCTTAAAGTTAAGAGTATCGACGTTGAAGCATGGTCACCAAGACAACAAAAATATTTTGAAGTGGGTAGTTGTTCTAATTTAGGCGATGCTCAAGCTAGACGTTTAGGAATTAGAGTTAAAGGTGAAAAACAAAATTATTTTGCTCATACTTTAAATAATACTGTAGTTGCACCTCCAAGAATGTTAATTGCTTTATTAGAAAATCATTTAAATGCGGATGGAACTGTTAATGTTCCAAAAGTATTGCGTACATATATGGGTGGATTAGAAGTAATTAAATAAATATATAAGCCTTCTTAGCAATCTTATAGGATTGTTTGTTAAGAAGGCTTATTTTATTAAATAATTGTAAAAATAATGAGCAAAAACTGAAATTTTCCGTATTATTTAATGAATTAAATACTGATTCGCTAAGGAGTAGATTCCAAAAATGGATAATAAGAGAGTTATAAAGGGAATTAAAGAACGTGATGATGGTACTTTTGAGTATCTTTATACCACGTACTATAAGTTACTTAAACACATTATTTATAATAAAGTAAATAATGACAATATTGCTGAAGATTTAGTACAGGATACTTTTTTAAAGATATATGAAAAAATAGAGTTGTGTGACGATAGTAAAAACTTTAAATATTGGATAATTCAAATTGCTAAAAATTTAACATTTGATTATTTGGAAAAAAGCAACAAGCAAAAAGTGATATATAATGAAAGTATAGTTAATTCTCATTTGAAAGAAAATGAGGATAAAACTATAGATACCAATAAAGTAGATAATATTATTAAATCTGTTGTAACCGAAGAAGAGTACAATATTTTTATTTTACACTTTTATCATGATATGAAGTTTAAGGAGATTGCACAAGAATACAATACAACAACTTCAACTATAACAAGTAAGTATTCTCGTGCACTAAAGAAACTTCGAAAACTTAATATTAGAAAGGAGGATTTTTATGAA
>JAVBOS010000003.1:0-4598 GCA_031550255.1 Anaeroplasmataceae bacterium
ATATGAAATAGTAAAGTAGAAAGGAGGAAATATCAATACTTTAAATAAAAAAGCAAAAACAAATACAATATTTGTAGTAAATAATTATTATAACGAAACTAAAAAATTAGAAAATAAATTAATTGATTTAATAAAACTAGAAGCAAATAATATCAAAGGGAGTGAAGAAGAAAATGCAAATACAACAAAATAAAATAACTGCCCTATATTGTAGACTCTCAAGAGACGATGACTACCAAGGAGATAGCGTAAGTATCACAACCCAAAAATCAATGTTAAGCCAATATGCCATAGATAATAACTTAAGTAATCTAGTATATTATGTCGATGACGGATATAGTGGAACTAACTTTGAAAGACCAGACTTTCAAAGATTACTAAATGATATTGAAAAAGGAAATATCGGAACTATAATAACCAAAGATTTATCGAGACTAGGAAGAGACTATTTAAAAACAGGATATTATATGGAATGTTACTTTCCAGATAATAAAGTAAGATATATAGCCATAAATGATAATGTTGATACTTATAAAGAAAACAACGAATTTACCCCTTTTAAAAACATTATAAACGAGTGGTACGCCAAAGATATCAGTAAGAAAATAAAATCAGCCTATCGGACTAAAGCTCTTAAGGGAGAATTTACAGGAGCATATGCCCCGTATGGGTATAAGAAAGATCCAAATGATAAACATCACTTAATAATTGACGAAGAAACGGCACCAGTAGTAAAACACATATATGAACTTGGAGCACAAGGATTTACCCCATATCAAATATCTATGCAATTAAAAAAAGAAGGACTACTAAAACCTCGAGCTAAGATGATGCAAGATTTAGGTAAATATGCTTCTGAAAGTTTTGTAAAATATCCCTATGATTGGCAACCAAGAACAATACTAACAATACTAAGAAATAGAGAATATTTAGGACATATAGTCTGTAATAAACATACTTCAAAATCATTCAAAGATAAACGCTTAATTGCTTTACCAGAAGAACAATGGATAGAAGTAAAAAATAAACATGAAGCTATTATTAGTGGAGATATATTTAATCAAGCCCAGAAAGTAACAACAGTCAAAAAATTAATAATCAAAAATACAGGAGTACATCAAATGTTTGCCGGAATGCTTAGATGTAGCTGTTGTGGTAAATCAATGAGTTATGGTAGTTCCAAAGGTAGAAAATCCATTGGCTGTTATGCCTGTGCAACCTTTAGAAGATATGGTAAAAGTTATTGCAGTATGCATTATATTAGTTATGAGAATTTATATAAAGTAGTATTAGAAGATGTTAAGAAACAAGTTAAAAGAGCTAACATTAATAATGATAAATTACTTGAAGAATTATTATTAACATCACAATTAAATACTAAAAAAGATTATTTACAATATGAAAAAGATATCACGAAAAATCAAAAAAGAATAACTGAAATTGATATGATTATTGGAAATCTTTATGAGGATAAGGTACTTAATAAAATAACTGAAGAAAGATTTATCACTTTATCTAATAAATATGAACAAGAACAAAAGACTTTAAAAGATACTATTAATGACTTAAATATTAAATTAGATAGCTTTAAAGATACAAAGGATAATGTAATAAAGTTTACTAATATTATTAAGAAATATACTGAAATTGAAGAATTATCATTTACGTTAATTAATGAATTAATAGATAAGATTGTAATATATGAGTGTAGTTATGAGGATGATATGAGAAAACAACAAATTGATATTTATTATAATTTTGTTGGGTTAATTTAATAGTTACTTAAAGACTAGTTCACTTTAAAAGTGAATTAGTTTTTTAATAAAGATTTGTCAAATATATAATAGTATTGTATAATGTTTACATAAATATAGTCTATGATTAGTTTTTTATCAATTTTAAATATGGTTTCTATTTCTGTATTTCTTCAAATAAAAATTTACATTAATGTAAAGATTGAAGGAGATGTTACTATGAAAATCATGAGTATAATATGTGTGTTGGTGGGTATTTTTACGGGTCAAGGCGGGGCTGTACAGCAACTTCCATATTTAAGATAAAAAACGTTGAAAATAGAGACCAAGACTCAGCAGTTCGATTCTGCTAGCCCCACCATATTTTATTTATAAATAGATTAAAAACATAAATTTTATATCGTAGCGCACCAAGAATATTACTCCAGTAATGTATACAGATAGCACCGGAACTTCACCTAGAAAAGCTATATCGACTACAGGAAGAATATTTACAAATGTGGGGAATTATTTTTTTGGACTAAGTACTAACTTTGGAAAGTCCGCAATTGCTCTTACAGATGATTTAGTAATTACAGGACTAGGAACAAGAACGGTTATCCCAAACAGATTAGCATATGGATATGGAGCAATGTCAAATACTTCATCAACATTAGGCAGTATGTTTAAAACTGCTGGAACGGTTTTGAAGGTTGCAGGATATGCAATGCTCGCATATGAGGCTGGTTCTGCAGTATATAATAATTTTAACAATGCAAATTTATCTTTTGATAGAAAAATTACTGATAGCATAGTAGACGTAGGATTTATTGTGGGTGGAGCCACAATAGGATTAAAAGTTGGAGCAGCAATAGGAAGTTTCATTCCGATTCCTGTATTAGGAACATTAATCGGAGCAGGAATTGGTGTATTAATTGGAAGTGGAATCGGTTATATTTATAATAAATATGGAGATGAAATTAAGGTAGCATTCAATTCTGCAGTTATGGAAATTGGAACAGCTATAAGTAATGGATACAATGATTTAAAAAATGGCTGGAATAGTTTTTGGAGTTTTAACTGGGCATAAGGCAGGGAAAAATAATGGATAGAGAATTAGCAATAAAATACCTAAGTGTAAAAAATGCAATGATTAAAAAAAATTCATCAATAAAAATATTTATATTAAATTGTTTAATAATATTGATAACAAACATTCTCTATCCTAATTTATTTGTTAAAGCCATTGGCATAACAATTATTATATTAGACTTGATTTTAGTGATTGGCTTATTTTATAAATTTACCACATTTAAAAAATATTTAATTTTTTGTATTAATATTATTTTAACAGTTATTTTATTAAATTTTTTGACTATAGCCATATTACTTCATGAAAACAACTTTAATATTTACGTTATTATATTCACATTTTTATTACAGTTAATTATGATTTATCCATGTATAAAACTAATTAAAATTGGGGAGAAAGCTATAACTAAACAGGATATTAATAAATCTAATATAGTTTCAGATTTTATTTCAATTGCAACTTTTATAGGATATATTATCGGTACAATAATTTACTCAAATAATGAAAACAAAATTGGTTTAAGTGGAATTCTAATAATTTTTCAATTAATAATGTTCGTGACCATTTTAATTGCAATTGGCAATATAAATAGAACATATTTGGTTAAGAAATACGGAATAATTGATTCGGAATTATTGAAATAATTTAGGTGCTCATATGGCTATAATAACCCAGTAATGTATACAGATAGCACCGGAACTTCACCTAAGTGGGTACAAACTCTTGGTTGGATAGGGCTAGCTGTAGGTGCAGTTTTAGTGATTGGAGCCATAACAGTTTTAACTATGGGTGTTGGAACAACGATAATGGCTACATCGATGGCTGGAGCGGTTTTACATGGAGCAGCAGTCGGAGCATTAATAGGTGCTGGCGTCGGTGTTGTTGCTGGAGGTATTATTGGAGGAGCAGTTAGTGATTGGAGTACGGAAGGTATTTTAACTGGTATGGCAATAGGATTTGGAGCAGGTGCATTAATTGGCGCAATAGCAGGTGGAGCAACTGGTGCATTACAATATTCTCATGCTGTTAGTCAATGGGGTTCAACTGCTACAAGAACTTCACAACAAAATATGATTTCACATTTTAATAAACATGTTGCTGGAGAAGGACATAAATATCTTGGTAAAAATGTTATTCAATATACGAGAAATGCAAAAAGCTTCTTTAATGCAAATCAAGGAGTAATGCAACTTACTAAAACAGGAAATTATGCAATAAGAGCAATTTTTGAAGGATATAAAGCAGGAGGATTCTTTTCCAAAGCAGGAGTTATATTTTCATTCTTTTAGGAGGAAACATGAAAAACACTATATTACAAGATGAAAAAAAGATACTACTAAATTTTATTAATTTACCAATACCAGTAATTATAAAGGATAATGCAATAGATTTTAAGTATGATTTAATGGAGTGTTATGAAGAACTTTTTAATTCATCTCATTCATTAATAGATGGACATTTAATTAATAAAAAAGATATTTTTTGTATCTTTGATAATGATTTCAATATACTATTAAATTTTATCGCAAATAAGTATGATTTAAGAACATTCTGCGATTGTTCATGTCAAGTTATTGAGATTATTAAAAAATATAGTATTTAAAAATTAAATAAAATTTTTAGAACTAGAAAGTAAATTTCTGGTTCTTTTTTTTATGCAAAAATTTAAAAAATATATTGACTCGGACACATTGATATGATACCTGTAAAGTCAAGTAAATAAAGTTTAAAATAAAGCTGTGACATTAAATTAGAAGAGGTAAAAAATAATG
>JAVBOS010000129.1:0-3526 GCA_031550255.1 Anaeroplasmataceae bacterium
TATGGGAACAAATTGCTGAAAATACAAGTGAATTTTGTAAAAAAGGTGATTCAGTTGCAGTCAAATGTAGAGTTTCGACAAAAAAAGATACATTAGAAAATGGAGTAATAATTAACTCGATTGAATTAATTGCCGAAAAAGTAATGTTCTTGTCACAAAAAAATACATAAAGTTAACTAAAAAAGCATTTTTCTTAATAGAATAATGCTTTTTATATTTTAATATAATTCTTAAATATGATATAATTTAAAATAGGATGTGTATATAGTGAGACAATATTTAGATTTATGTAAATATATATTAAAAAATGGTAAAGAAAAGACCGATAGAACAGGAACAGGAACATTTTCTACCTTTGGGTATCAAATGCATTTTGATTTAAATGAAGGTTTTCCTTTAGTAACTACTAAAAGAGTTCATTTAAAATCAATAATTCATGAACTTTTATGGTTTATTAGTGGTGATACTAACATTAAATATCTTGTTGATAATGATGTTCGTATTTGGAATGATTGGCCGTTTGCCTCTTTCAAAAAGAGTTTAGAATATAATAATGAAACAATAGATGAATTTGCTGATATGATTAAAAACAGTGATGAATTTGCTAAAAAATGGGGCAATTTAGGTCCAGTTTATGGACATCAATGGCGAAACTTTTTTGGGGTTGATCAATTAGAAAATTTAATCAATGATATTAAAAGCAACCCAGATAGCAGAAGATTAATTATAAGTGCATGGAATCCAGCACAAATTAATGAGATGGCTTTACCTCCATGTCATTGTTTTATGCAATTTTATGTAAACGATAATAAATTAAGTTGCCAATTATATCAAAGAAGTGCCGATGTTTTTTTAGGTGTACCATTTAATATTGCATCATATGCATTATTTACAATGATGATTGCTCAAGTTTGTAATTTAGAGTTTGGTGAATTTGTACATAAAATTGGAGATGCTCATATTTATTCTAATCATATTGAACAAATTAATAAACAATTATCTAGAACTCCTAAAGCTTTACCACAAATGTTAATTAATAAAAACGTGAAAAGTATTTATGATTTTAAATTTGAAGACTTTGAACTTATTAATTACGATCCTTATAAGGGTATTAAAGGTCAGGTGGCTGTTTAATGATAAAATTAATTTGGGCTATGAATGAAGATAATCTTATTGGAAAAGATGATAAGATACCGTGGCATATTAAAGAAGATTTACTATATTATAAAAGCAAAACAAAAAATCAAACTGTTTTAATGGGTGATGTTACTTATTATTCATTAAAGAGTTATTATAAAGATCGCCCATTACCTTATGGAAAGATATACATTGCTACTTTAAATAAAGATTTAAAGATTGATGAAGCAATTATGGTTTACGATTTAAATGCGTTTTTAAAAGATTGTAAAGAAGATTTATTTGTTGTCGGTGGAAGTACAGTATATAAGTTAGCATTACCATATGCTGATAAATTATATATATCAAGAGTACATGGACATCATGAAGGAAATGTTTATTTTCCAAAATTTGATTTAAAAGAATATATTTTAGTTAGCAAAACAGAAAGTGCAGAAGTAGATTACTTAATTTACGACAAAAAATAATGGTGGATATATGTTTTTATTTATTTTATTTATCTTAATATGGAGTGCATTAACAACTTTAGCAAGTATATTTATCCATTCATCATGGTATATTTTATTATGGGTTTTATGTAGTTTTATAGCAACAGCATTATTATACATAATTGCTATTTTGATACTTGTTTTACGATATAAACTTGATAAAAATCATAAAAGTAGATGGAAGTATAAAGCATTATATCGTTGGTTAACATTTGTAATGATAATATGCCGTGTAAAAATAGAAGTTATCGGTAAAGAAAATATACCAACTACACCTTTTATTTCTGTAGCCAATCATAAGTCTATGCTAGATGTTGTAGCGATATTTAATGCCTATCATACAATGTTAAGTGCTGTAAGTAAGAAAAGTGTTTATAATGTACCTTTTGTTAAACATATAATGAAATCTTGTGCTGTTGTCTCAATTGACCGTGATAATGACCGTGAAGGTGTAAAAGAACTTTTAAAAGGAATCAAATTAGTTGAAGATGGCTTCAATTATATAATTTTCCCAGAAGGCGGAATAAAAACACGTGAAACTGAAGAAATGGTTAGTGTAAGACCAGGTGCATATAAACTTGCTACTAAAGCTGGGGCAAGTATTTCTCCTGTTAGCATAATTGGCTCATCAAAAATAGCTAATAATGCACCATTTAAGAAAACAAAAGTTAAAATTATTATTCATAAACCTATTTTTAAAGAAGAATATGAATTGTTAAACACGACTGAAATTGGTGATAAAATATTTGATATTGTTAATGAAGGAATAAGAACTGGAAAAAGCAATGTTTAAACGAATCTATATTGAGATATCCGATTATTGCAATTTAAAATGTAGTTTTTGTACTTCAAATAGAAAAAATCAAAATATGCTTACGATTGAACAATTTAAAGATATTTTAACTAAAATAAAAGGTTTTACAAAAGAAATTTATTTTCATGTCTTAGGAGAACCGTTAATACATCCAAATATCATTGAATTTATTAATTTAGCTAATAAGGACTTTGAAGTTTGTATTACAACTAATGGTCGGTTAATAAATATTCATGAAAAGTTACTAGATGCTAAAATAAAAAGAATGAATATAAGTTTAAATAGTTCATATGATTTACCTTTAACTGATAAAAAAGAATATTTTAATAATATCTTTAATTTTATTAATTCTAAAAAATTTTTAGATAATGAAATTGTTTTTAATTTAAGATATTGGGCGTATGACAACATTGTTAATGATGAAATAATAGATATTTTAGAAAATAGATACAATAAAAAGATTACAAAAGGAATAAACCAATCTTTGTCGGAAAAAGTTGTTTTAACGTTTGATAAAGAATTTGTTTGGCCTAGCTTAAAAAATGATTTTAATACACATATGGGTACATGTTTAGGTGGTAAGACGCATATTGCAATTCTTTCTAATGGTGATGTATGTATTTGTTGTTTAGACACTAATTGTGATTCTAAACTTGGTAATATTTTTGAAGCTAATCTAGAAACTATTATAAAAAGTGATAAATTTAAAGATATAATTAAGAATTTTAATAATAACAAGCTTATTTTAGATATATGTAAGCACTGTACTTATCACAAATGAAAGGAATTTTTAAAATGATAATTTTAATGAGTGAATTAATTATTTTTCCTAGTATTGTTTTATCAATTGTTATAGTTTTCTTTATAACATTAGGAATAATAAAACGTAAAAAATTAAAAAAGATGCATAATGATATTTATAACGCTTTAAAAAGTGTTTTTAAAACATCTGAAAGCTATGAATTAAGATTACATAATAGTGTAAAGTTTGATTATACTCTTTCAACAAAAAATTATGTTTATTTTATTAAAATAGTTAAAAATTTTTCTAATTCCGAAATTTGTGTTAATAATAAATTAAAATGGC
>JAVBOS010000154.1:0-2839 GCA_031550255.1 Anaeroplasmataceae bacterium
CAAAAATTAATAAGTTTTTCCAAAATAATGGTATTTATGGAAAAGTATCAGAAGAAACATTAGAAAAATATAAAGAACAAGCTCTTTCACTAGATGTTAGTTTAGGGCATATGAAAATGATTCTTTTAGCTTTAGAATTCAATCCGGAATTATTAATCGATGAATTAAAAGATATGGATATCAATGAATTAGTTAAATTATCTAAAGATAAAATTAATATGAAAAATAAAATTGCTGATGAATTGAAAGATGAATATAATTTAAAAGTGTCTGAATTAATCGCAAATTATCCAACTATTTCTACATTAAAAATACAAATTGAAGAATTAACAAATTCTTTAGCTGGTAAATCAGAAGAAGAAATAAACGCGATTAATATAGAAATAAAATCTTTAGAGGCCGAATTAAAAAGTTTAAAAACTGCAATGGATAATGAAATAAAAGAATTAAAAGCTGAATATATTACTAAATCAATTCCATATTTTGAAAGCAAAGTTATTCAAAAAGAAAAAAAGATTAAAGAAATAAAAGATAAAATTGAAAAACATCGTGAAAAAGTTGAAAAATCAAAAGAAATTGTAGGCAAAGTAAAGGAATGGCAACAAAAGACGAAATAGATCTTGAAAAGATCGAATCTGCTAAGAAACTAAATAAAGCAATGGACAAATTAAGGCATGGCGATGATAACGCTATGTCTATTGTCTATTTTGAAACAAAAAATTTAGTTTTTTCAATCGTCTTAAACATTTTAAAAAATATTGAAGATGCAAAAGATATTATGCAAGAAACATATTTACAAGTTTATGAAAGCATTAATTCATATCAACCTGAAACTAATGCTAGGGCATGGATTTTAAAAATTGCTAGAAATAAAGCCTTAAATATGTATCAAAGTAACAAAAAATATTCCTATATAGATTTAAATCAAATATCGGATACAATAAAAGAAGAAAAGGTTGAAATTGAAAAAAATAATTTGACTGATCTTATTTTAAAAAATTTGGATGAAAAAAATGCAAAAATAGTTTTAATGCATACAATAGGTGGCTTAAAACATAAAGAAATTGCCAAAATGTTAGAAATGCCAGAAGGTACAGTTAGATATAATTATAATATTTCAATAAATAAAATAAAATCATTATATAGAAAGGAGTTTTGAAATGAATGAAAACAAAATTAAAAAAATATTATTAAATGAAACTTGTGATGCTCTAAATAGTGTAGATAATAAAATTAATATTTTATTTAACTTAAAAAAGAAAAATACTTTTTTTACTTTTAGAAAACGTATTATGATTTTAACTTCAATATTCCTTTTATTAGTTACAACGTTATATCTTGATTTTGAAGTATACGCACAAACCACTATTTACATTGATATAAATCCATCATTTGAATTAATTATTGATAATAATGAAAACGTTAAAAAACTAAATTTAAAAAATGAAGATGCTTTAACTAACTTTTATAATATTCAATTTGAAGGAAAATCTATAGAGGAAGTATTTTATTTAATTATCAATACGGCTATTGAAAAAAATTTTTTAGATACTAATTCTACAGATAATGCAATTTTGTTAGGTGGTTATAACAAAAATTTTAATAAATTAAATAGAATAATTAATAAAATAACTGAAAAGTTAGAACGATCTATTGCTAAAAATGGACTTGCATCTGAAATTATTGTTGAAAAAGCAACAAAAAAAGAAGTAAAAATTAAAAATTTAAATATTTCTCCAAGTAAATTAAAATTAATGAATAGTATTATAAAATTAGACAATTCATATCAAATTGAATCACTTCAAGATTTATCTATTACTGAATTAAATATAATTTATAAAGGATTAAAAGATATACAAAAAGAAAATAAAAATAATAGTAAAAAGAAGACTATCGAAAAATAGTTCTTTTTTTTCTAAATATATATATTTAAAAATAAATTTTTCTTGTAATAAATAACCAAATAATGTAGAATATTTAAGGAATGGAGTTGAAAGTATGAGTGAAATAAATTATGATGTTTTATTAAAAAGACAAAAGAATATAAGAAACTTTTGTATCATTGCCCATATAGACCATGGTAAGTCAACTCTAGCAGATCGTATATTGCAGATTTGTGAATCAGTTCAAGATCGTGAAATGGTAGAACAAATACTAGATTCAATGGATTTAGAACGTGAAAGAGGAATCACAATTAAATTAAATGCGGTAGCATTAGAATATAAAGCAAACAATGGCGAAATATATGAATTTCATTTAATAGACACTCCTGGGCATGTCGATTTCACATATGAAGTAAGTAGAAGTTTAGCTGCATGTGAAGGTGCTGTATTAGTTGTAGATGCTACTCAAGGTATTGAAGCTCAAACTTTAGCAAATGTGTATTTAGCTTTAGATAATAACTTAGAATTATTACGAGCAATCAATAAAATAGATTTACCAAGTGCTGAACCTGAAAGAATTAGAACTGAAATAGAAAACGTAATTGGATTACCTGCTGATGAAGCAGTATTGTGTAGTGGAAAATCAGGTATTGGTGTTAAAGATATATTAGAACAAATTGTTGAAAAAGTACCGGCACCAATTGGTGATCCTAAAGCACCAGTTCAAGCTTTAATATTTGATTCAGCATTTGACCCTTATCGCGGTGTTGTTGTCTTAATTAGAGTTATGCAAGGTACAATTAAAGTTGGAGATACTATTGAATTTTTAGCAACTAATGCTAAATATCAAGTAATTGACTTAGGGGTTAGAACTCCAAAAGAAGTTAAAAGAGAATATTTAACTGCTGGAGATGTTGGATTTATTACTGCAAGTATAAAAGATATTAATATGGTCC
>JAVBOS010000199.1:0-5207 GCA_031550255.1 Anaeroplasmataceae bacterium
GGAAAAGGAGATGTTTAAAAATGAAAAAAGAATAGGAGAATTAGACTTCATCATAAAAAAACTTTATGAAGATAATGTCATGGGTAAATTAAGTGATTCAAGATTTATCCAGATGTCAAATGATTATGAACAAGAACAACAAACTTTAAGAAACAATATCATTAATCTTAAAAATAATATGATTGAATTTGACATTCAAAAAGATAATTCCAAAAAGTTCTTAGATGTTATTAAAAAATATACTAATATTAAAGAATTAAATGCAAGTATCTTAAATGAATTAATAGATAAAATTGTCATTCATGAAAGAACATTTATTGATGGAGAAGAACATCATGGATGTAGAGAAAATCGACATCTAATGTCGCAACAAATAGATATTCATTATAACTTTGTTGGAATAATTTAAGAAAATAAGAGGAGAAAATAAAAATGAAAAATTTAGAAATTAATAATGTAGGATTATACTGTAGAACAGCACAAGCAAATAAAAATGATATTGAAAACCAAGAAAAAGCTTTAAAAGAATACTGTAACCAAAATGGATTAAAAGTTGTAGAAGTTTACGCAGATAATGGCTATAGTGGTCTTAATTTTGATAGACCAGCATTTCAAAAAATGTTAAAAGATATTGAAGATAAAAAAATCAATATAGTTATTACAACTGATTTAGCTAGGATTGGAAGAGATACAAAAGAAGCAATGTCTTATACTAATGAGTATTTCGTATCTAAAAATGTTAAATATATTAACTTAAACTAAAGTAAATAAGTCAAAATAATTACCATTTAAAACATGGTAGTTATTTTTTTATATATAGCAAATAATTTAAAAATGATTTGTTTAAATTTGCTTTTTATAGTAGAATATAGGTAATGAAAATAATTTATACTAATTCAAAAATAAGTTAGGGTGTATAAAATGGGGGACCATATTATTCCAAGATTTATATTGCGTGGATTTGCAATAAATCCAGAATCAAAGAAAGATAATCAAACTATCAATATTCTGTTTAATGGCAATGTAAAAAATGAAAAAATAGCTGCCGCTTTTTCGATAGATCAATTTTATTCAAGAGAACTTGAAAATTCATTAAATAAAGATTTTGAAAATAAAGTGGCAATAATATTCCAAGACATAAAAAAATCTATTAATCAAAATGAATTTCAAATTTCATTGAATGATTATAAATTACTTATAAGATTTTTTGTATCTATGTGGAGAAGAAATGACATTCATGTTAAAGATATTAAATTGTTATTTGAAAAAACAATAAATATGACACGTTTTATGCTAAAAGAAGAATATAAAAATAAATCAATAGATGAACTATATAATTCTAAATTAGCTAGGGAAATGTTTTATGACAAAATTATTAAAGAAACAAAAGATGATGATTTTATAGTTAAAAGAACTTTTGAAAATTATATACCGAATGTATTTGTTAATAATACAAACATTCATTTTCCACTACAAAACTCTTATGGAACACTAATCTATTCAAAGTCTAATGATGGAAGCAATGTTGATTATGAAAACCCAGAGATAATTATTGAACCAATTTCTAATTACATTTACTTTATTTTATTTAAGAATAAAGCAAATAAAGATGATATGATAAATATTAATATTGAAAGCTGTAACGATGAAAAGACTATCAAGCAATTAATTAAAATGTATATTAATCCTAATACTACAAGTTTTGTTATTGATGATACAAATGAAAAATTTATAAAAGAATTATTAGAGGAAAGAAAAATTAATTTATAGATTAAATTATTATCTTAAACTCAGGATTTTTCGAGATAAAATATTTTGGTGCGTTATATCTATATTACTCCAGTCATGTACTCTGACGGATCCGGTCATTTTGCTATTACGGCAATGCTCATCGGTGCAGGTATAGGTTTATTAGTTGGCTTAGCAAGTCAATTAGTTTCTGATGTAATATCAAACGTAATTGTAAACGGATGGAATATAAATGAATGGCAATTATCTTCATGGCAAACATATGCAGGAGCTGCAATTGGTGGCGCAATTGGTGGAGCTTTGACACCTTTCCTCGGTCCAGTTGCAACGGCTTTCATTACAGGAAGTGTTTCAACCATGGCCACTATGGGTTTATCTAATATTACAGGTGATACAAATTATTCAATTGGCGAAATTTTATTTACAACTTTATTAGTTGGATCAGTTTCGGGATTAACTGCTGGAATTTTAGATAATATTCGCATTCCAGGAGTGAATGCTGGAAGAGGAAGCTTAAGTGCAGTTTCAAAACAGATTAATACAAAACTTGTTAGAAACCAAATAAAAAATGTTTCGGCAAATACTATAAAGAAAATGATTACTTTAAATGCAATTTATTCAGCACCATTTACAGCTTTTAACGGCGCTTTTATGAATGGTATAACGTTAAGACCTGTGCATGATTTTTAATCTGAATTCCAAAGGGGGATTACTGTGAAGAATATTAAATATTTGCTATCAATAAAAACATTAAGTGAAAATTATAAAAAAGATAAAACAATTTTTATAATTTATATAATTATTATGTCTCTAATAATTTTATTCTCAAATATTATGACTATTCCAAGCATTGTTGATATATTATTTAGAATCATTGGACTTCTAGTAATGATTGTGTTAATTCCTATTTTGATTTTAAGGGTTGTTGGAATAGGTTCAAACATTGAAAAATTAAAACTAAGAGATAGCACAAAAAAATTTAAATATAAGAGTGTTGAATATTCATTTGATGATATAGTATTTTGGTTAAGAAACGCTAATGAACCAGATGATATATATGTTACGGCTAATAATTCAAAAATTTATAATATTGCTGTGACTTTTGAAGTGAAAGGAAAAAATGGTTCATTCTTCAATAAACAATTTAGTTTAAACTATGAAGTAATTGATTTAGAAAGTATACTTACTGTAATTCAAAAAGAGTGTTTGAACCAGAACGGATTTATCAACGTTAATGAGATGACTGAAAAAAACGACCCTAATTTATTTATTAAAACAATTAATTATCTAAAAAACAGATAATTAATTATAATTACCCGTTAATTGTAAAATAAAGATAAATTTGTAATTATTAAATATGGGTCATTGAGATTTGGAGAAATCCAAGTCTTTTTCTTATTTACAATCCTAAAAGCGACATTTTTAAACAAAATCATAAAAATCATGATATAATAGTTATACTATTATGCGCTAAGAAGGTGGGGAACAAAATGAATAATATTGATTTAAATCAAAAAGGTGGAGTTGGTGATTTTTTAAAAGAAAAAATAAATGAAAATTCAACTATTCATATACCTTCTAATTTATTTACTATTTATGCATTTGATGAATTAAAAGAAGCTTTAAATAAAACCAAAAATGTTAAGTTTCTTTTTAATGAACCAACATTTATAAAAAAAATCCAAAATGTTAATAAAGAAGTTAAAGAATTTAAACTTCAAATGAAAAATAGAGAAAGAAGTGTCTCAGAATTTGATTTAGAGATTGGACTTAAAAATAATCTCGATCAAAACCAAATTGCGGAAAAATGTGCCAAATTTATAAGTAGTAAAATGGAAGTTAAATCAACAATTATTAATGATAAAATAAATATCAATAGTATTTTACTTGAAAATGAAAACAATGATAATTATTTAATACAAGGACAAAATATTAATTTTTCTACAGATGGTCTTGGATATTCAAATAAGATAAGATTTGATTTTAATACAGCAATTAATGATGAAACCACTTTAAAAAGATATAAAGAAATGTTTAATCAAATTTGGAATGATGCATCTTTAGTAGAAGATGTCAAAAATGAATTATTATCGCATATTCAAAATTTATATAAAGAAAATTCACCTGAACTTGTTTATTATGTAACACTATATAATTTATTTTCTGAAAAATTAATTAACATGGATGACATGGCAAGATTGAAAGAAAAAACTGGTATTGTAAAAACAAAAGTATGGAATAGTTTATATAACTTTCAACATGATGCTGTTGTAGGAGCAATTAAAAAATTAGAATTATATAATGGTTGTATTATAGCTGATTCAGTAGGACTTGGAAAAACATTTGAAGCACTTGCGATAATAAAATATTATGAATTAAGAAATGATAGAGTTTTAGTTTTATCTCCTAAAAAACTAAGAAATAACTGGTTAGGTTTTAAACAAAATTCAACAACTAATATATTAGCAGAAGATCGTTTTAATTTTGACTTAATAAATCACACAGATTTATCGAGAGAAAATGGATATACAGGAGATATTGATTTATCTAAAATAAACTGGGGCAACTATGACTTAGTTGTTATTGATGAATCACATAACTTTAGAAACAATCCTGCTAGAAAAGATAGAAAAACTAGATACGAAAAGTTAATGGATGATATTATTAAAACAGGTGTAAAGACTAAAGTATTAATGCTATCAGCAACTCCAGTTAATAACCGTTTAGCTGACTTAAAAAATCAAGTAATGTTTATTACTGAAGGTAAAGATGATGCGTTTAATGAAAGTGTCGGTATTACAAGTATTGAAAAAACATTAAGATTAGCTCAATATAGATTTGGGGAATGGGCAAAATTACCAAAAGAAGACCAAACAACAAGTAATCTTTTACCAATGCTTGATTACAACTTTTTTAATTTATTAAATACAGTAACGATCGCAAGAAGCAGAAAACATATCCAAAAATATTATGATACAAAAGATATAGGTAAGTTTCCTACTAGATTAAAACCAATTACAATAAAATCTGATATTGATACATCTAATAATTTTCCTGAATTATCACATGTTAATGGACTAATATCAAGATTGAACTTAGCAATCTATTCACCTTTAAAATATTTATTACCAACAAAGATTGAAGAATATGAAGAAAAATATAAGCAAACTGTTAAAGAAGGAAAAAGTCAATTTAAACAAAGTGACCGTGAACAAAGTTTGGTGTATTTAATTCGTACTAATATTTTAAAGCGTTTGGAATCAAGCATTAATTCGTTTAAATTAACAATAGAAAGAATTTTAAATCAAGTTAACAACATGCTAGATTTAGTTAATAATATGTTAATCACTGTGATAAAATGTACAAAAATCACGCCAGAAAAATGTACAGGCTAAAAACTTCAATTATAATAAAAATATAGTTGGAGGAAAAAAGAATTGATAGGTGAAAAGTGGTTG
>JAVBOS010000035.1:0-4272 GCA_031550255.1 Anaeroplasmataceae bacterium
TAAAGATGATTGATAACTGTATAAAAGAATACTTGTTTGCTGATAAAGTAGATAAGCATGAAATTATATGCTATAAAGAATTAGTTGATTCTTTAGAAAAAAGAAATATAAAAGTTTCAAATCTAAAAGAATTAAAAGAAAAAATTTATAAAGATTCATATAATATTATAGAAAAAGATTCGGATATGTTTACTAAAAATTATCCAACAATGCCATTGGATTTATTTTATGATGGAAATTATGATGAAAATATTAATAAATATATTGAAATGAATTTAGATTTTTTAATTGATAGTATTAAACCACATGGTTTGTGGGAAGCAAATTGGACATGGGGAAATGAGTATCCAGAACAAGAAGCTGCTTCATTAAAATGGATGGGGTATATATCATTAAAAAATTTAATATTATTAAACAAATTTAATAGATTAAAAATCGAGGAGAAGTAAGAAAATGAAAAAAAGACCAGTTACATTAATAATTATGGATGGATATGGGTTAGCAAGTCCTAGTGATACTAACGCAGTAACATTAGCTAAAAAACCAAATTTAGATGCGTTATTAAAAAAATATCCAAATACTATGCTTGAAGCAAGTGGTGAAGCAGTTGGTTTACCTGAAGGACAAATGGGTAATTCAGAAGTTGGCCATATGAATATCGGAGCTGGAAGAATTGTTTATCAATCGTTAACTAGAATTAATGTGGCAATTAAAAGTGGTGAATTTGATCAAAATGAAGCTATTAATAAAGCTATAGATAATGCTATTAAAAATAATAAAAAACTTCATGTATTAGGATTATGTTCTGATGGAGGAGTACATTCACGCACTGAACATATAATTGCTATTATTAAGCTTGCTCAATCAAAAGGATTAGACAAAATTTATTTCCATGGTTTTTTAGATGGTAGAGATGTTGCTCCAAAAAGTGCAACAATATATTTAAATAAGATATTAGAAGCAACAAATGTTAAAGTAGGAACTATAGGTGGACGTTACTATGGTATGGATCGCGATAAAAACTACGAAAGAATTCAAGTTGCTTATGATGCAATGACTATTGGAAAAGGTGAGTTTTTTGCTAATCCAATTGATGGAATTGAAGCTTCTTATGAAAAAAATATAACTGATGAATTTGTTGTTCCTTTCGTTAGTTCAAAAGATGGTATGGTTGAAACTGGAGATAGTGTTGTTTTCGCTAACTTTAGACCAGATAGAGCAATTCAAATAGCTTGTGCTTTATCTAATCCAAGTGAAATTGTATATAATCTTGATAAATTAATACCATTAAACTATCAAAATGGACCAAAAGAAACGTTCTTTGTTTCAATGATGAAATATTCTGATAACGTAAAAGGATTATTAGCTTTTGAATTACAAACACTAGATAATTTATTTGGTGATGTAGTTAGTAATGCTGGTTTAAAACAATTACGCATAGCTGAAACTGAAAAGTATGCACATGTTACTTTCTTCTTCGATGGTGGTGCAGATAGAGAAATTAAAGGTGCTAATCGTATTTTAGTAAACTCGCCGAAAGTAGCAACTTATGACTTACAACCAGAAATGAGTGCTGTTGAAGTTACTGATAAAGTAGTAGAAGCAATAAAATCAAATACATATGACGCAATTATATTAAATTTTGCTAACTGTGATATGGTTGGTCATACTGGAGTAGTAGTTGCTGCTGTAAAGGCAGTTGAGACTACTGATGCTTGTGTTGGTAGAGTTGTTGCTGCTTTAAATGAAGTAGGTGGAGTAGCATTAATTACAGCTGATCATGGAAATGCAGAAAAATTGATGGATGAAGAAGGAAAACCTTATACTGCACATACAACAAATAAAGTTCCTTTAATTGTTACTGATAAAAATGTAGTTTTACGCAATGATGGTATTTTAGCTGATTTGGCACCTACAATGTTAGAAATGCTAAATGTAGAAGTTCCAACACAAATGACAGCTAAAACATTACTTGTTAAATAATCATTGTTGATTAAATTGTATAAAAGTATTAAAATAATAATATAAACTTCAGGGCAGGGTGTAATTCCCTACCGGCGGTAAAGCCCGCGAGCGTTAAGCATGATTAGGTGAGATTCCTAAGCCGACAGTAAAGTCTGGATGATAGAAGTTAAAAGACTTGTCTTTTATGTCCTGTTTTTTTAATGGGACATTTTTTATTGGAGGTTAAAAATGAAAAACAAAGTAATTAAAAGAATTATATTAATTTCAATATTATCAGCTATTGCTAGTATTTTATATATTTTTCCTAAGTTTTCACTACATTTTTTTCCTAGCTTTTTAGAGATAAATTTTTCAATGTTACCGATAATAATTTGTGTTTTTGCACTAGGACCAATTGAAGGAATGATTAGTGTAATAATTAGATTTATTGTAAAACTTATTACTATTGGAACACATACTGTTGTAGTTGGTGAAATAGCAGATTTAATAATTGGAGTTTTTCTTGCACTCATAGTAGGATTTTATTATAAAAAGTCTAACAATAAATATAAAGATACTATGTCTATGGTTTTATGTGTATTTGTGTGGGTCTTTATAGGAATACTTTTAAATTGGTTATTTTTAGTTCCAACCTATATAGAATTATACTGTAAAGGCAATTTAGATGCTTTTGTTGGAATGTGTAGCATAATTCCTGGTATTAATAATGCAAATTATATGATAAAATATATATTATTTGCTGTAATACCTTTCAATGCTTTAATTGCAGTAACTGTATCAATTGTTACATATTTTGTTAATAAAAGAATAAAAATAATATATGAAAATAGGTGATTAAATGTTTAGAAGTTTAAAAAATAAGTTTAAGGTAAAAATTTATAAAGATGATTTAAAATATGTATTTATTAATGGATTACTTGCAGGTATATTTTTAGGTTTAGCTTGTGGAGCTGGTGATATTTTATTAGCTTTATTGAATATTCCAGTAAGCATATTCATTTATTTATTAGGAATGCAGGTTGGTAAAAAAGTAGCTAAGTCATATTATTCTTATCATATTTTATATCCAATATTAGCGGTAGTCTTCTCTATACTTGGATTATTCTTCTATAATACGATAAAAATCATTTACATTATTGGAGATATTAAGTTAGTTTTTGAAGTTTTTAGTTTTTCTACACTGTTTAAGATGTTTCTAAGTTATTTTAATCCTATAGGAGATATTTATAATTTATTAAATTTTATAGTTGTAATCTTAATGCTTGTTTCAGCTTTTCGAATTGCAAAGTCAAATAATTAATAATAAAAAAAAGAAAACGCTTTACAATGCTCAAAAAGTGTTTTTTTTTGCCAAAATGTAGTATAATATTGTCGGTTAAAAAAATAATATATTTAAAAGGAGAATATTTATGCCAATTATTTCTAACGTATATGCAAGAGAAGTATTAGATTCACGTGGTAATCCAACTGTTGAAGTTGAAGTTTATACAGAAAGCGGTGCCTTTGGACGCGCTTTAGTACCATCTGGAGCTTCTACTGGTGAATATGAAGCTGTTGAATTACGCGACGGTGACAAATCACGTTTTTTAGGAAAAGGAACTTTAAAAGCTGTTAACAATGTTAACGAAATCATCGCTCCTAAATTATTAGGATTAGATGTAAGAAGTCAAGTTCAAATCGACAAATTAATGATCGCTTTAGACGGAACTTCAAATAAAGCAAGATTAGGTGCAAATGCTATATTAGGTGTTTCAATGGCTTGTGCTAGAGCTGCTGCAGATTTCTTAGGAGTAGAATTATATAACTACTTTGGAGGATTTAACGCAAAACAATTACCATTACCTATGATGAACATCTTAAATGGTGGAGCACATGCTGACTGGTGCATTGATTTCCAAGAAATCATGATTTTACCTATCGGAGCTACATCTGTAAGAGAAGCTGTAAGAATGGGTGCTGAAGTATTCCATAACTTAAAAACTATTTTAAAGAAAAATGGATACAATACTGCTGTAGGTGATGAAGGTGGATACGCTCCAAAATTATCATCAAATACTGAAGCTTTTGAAAGAGTAGTTGAAGCTATCAAAGCTGCTGGATATGTTCCAGGAAAAGATATTTGCTTAGGAATCGACGTTGCTGCTTCTGAATTCTATAATGAAGAAACAGGAAAATATGTATTAAAAGCAGACAAAGGTGAATTTACATCAAAAGAAATGGTTGATATCTACTATACTAAATTAGTTGAAAAATTCCCAATAATCACTATCGAAGATGGATTAGATGAAAACGACTGGGATGGATGGA
>JAVBOS010000182.1:0-7800 GCA_031550255.1 Anaeroplasmataceae bacterium
AATTAAAAATATTCCAGAAATTGATTTATTAAGTCTTACTCCTCAAAGTAATACTGTAATTTATGACAAAGATAATAATAAAATTTCTGATTATGGTGTGACTTTAAACAAATATGTAACAATTAATGAAATAAATAAAAATATGATTAATGCAATTGTCTCTGTTGAAGATAATGACTTCTATAATCATAATGTTATAAATTTCGAAAGAATGCTAAAAGCAACTTTAAATAACATAAAATCTGGTAGTTTTAAAGAAGGAGCTTCTACCTTAGAACAACAATTAATAAAAAATATTTACTTGACGACTGATAAAACTATTGATCGTAAAATTACTGAAGTTGCTCTTGCTTTAAAAATGGATAAAATGTTAACAAAAGATCAAATAATCGAAGCCTATTTAAACAATGTTTTGTTTGGTGGAAATGTCTATGGTATTGAAATGGCTTCAAATTATTACTTCAATAAATCAGCTAAGGATCTAACAATTGCCGATAGTGCATTATTAGCTGGAATTGTTCAATTGCCTAACTATTACAATCCTTTTAATAATCCTGAAGCTTCTAATGAAAGAAGAAATTTGATTATAAATTTAATGTATAAAAATAACTATATAACTGAAGATGAAGCTATTAAAAATAGAAATATACCTATATCTAGTCAACTTAACAATGGAGATGCTGTTAATAATAATTCCTACGCTTCTTCTTTTATTGATTATACTAATTCATATTTAGCAGAAAATAGTATTAATATTTCAACTAAAAATTATGAAATAAAAACAACAATGAATTCAGAAATTCAAAAAGAATTATTTGATATTATAAATAATAAATATAATATGTTTCCTGATAATAAATTAAAATGTGCTATAGTTGTATTAGATAATTCTGATGGTGGAATTTTAGGTATTGTTGGAAATAAAAACAGTAATAAAAAAGTACTTAATTATGCGACAACTTTAATTCAACCCGGTTCTACAATAAAACCAATTTTAGACTACGCACCAGCTATTGAGTATTTAAATTATTCACCTGGGACAATTATCTTAGATGAACCATATAATTACTCTACTGGTCAATCATTAAAAAATTGGGATAACATTTTTAAAGGACATATAACTTTAAGGCAAGCACTTAGTGAAAGTAGAAATATTCCTGCAGTTAAACTTTTTAATGAAGTTGGAAAAGAAAAAAGTTTAGATTTTGCTAGTAGATTAAACATTATTCCAAATGGAGAAGTGTTTGAAAGTGAAGCTATTGGTGGCTCTACCTATGGTTATTCTTTACTTTCATTAACAAATGCTTATCTTGCATTTGCAAATATGGGGCAATTTGCTAAAGCAACACCAATTAAAAGTGTTTCAAGCAACGATTATGAATATAATCACATAACTGATTTTAAAACGGTTATGAAGCCATCTACTGCATATTTAGTTAATAGTATGCTTCATGATGTTTTCAAAAATTCAAAATTTAATTTATCATATACATATTTATGCGCTAAAACTGGTCAAACAAATTATAGTTCTGATGTAATAAATAAATATAATATTCCAAGTAACGCTACTAAAGATTCATTATTAATTGCCTATACAAAAGACATGACTATTGGAATTTGGATTTCTTATGATGAGTTAAGCTCTTCTACTTATTTAGATACTGCTAAAGTAAATATTGCAAGAACAGTTATGAAACATTTATTCGATAAATTTGCTTTACCTAATATGTATTATGAAATGCCAAATAATATAATTGCATGTCAAGTTGCAAAGGAATATAATCAACTATACTTAGCTGATAGTACTAATTACACTAATTCATACCAAGAATATTTTATTATTGGTAGTGAACCAAAAACAAAGAAAAATAAGAACGAATATTTTGAAAGTTAATGAACTTTAAATATTATTATATTATTAAAAAAGTATCTACTCCATTTTATGTAATAAAAAAATAGATACTTTTTTTATTATTTTCTACTCTTATATTATTACTATTATACTTATTGCTTATAGATTCATTTATACCTAATAGATTCTTTAGATCCCATTTATAGTTATTGTCTTTATATATAACTGGATTACCTAAACTATCATAACTTATCTTAGTGTCATTAAAGTTAGTTAATAAATCATTTTTAAACTTGATTTATGTACAAATTGATGTTGTTATTAACTCTTTCTTTCCTACAAATATATATCTTATTATATTTTTCTATAAAATAAAAAATGTTTATAAACACTCTTTTTTAGTGTCTACAAACATTTTATCATTTAACTTTCTTGCTTTATTTCATCGACAGGTTGTAGTTTATTCGTTTATTTACATTTTTTCTTCAGTAATTTCAATTTCATTATATTCTTTTATATTAAATTTTTTAACCAAGTGCCATTTATAAAAATATTTAACCACATTATACAATATGTAAGAGCATGAAATTGCAGTAAATAAATTTAAGAATAAAGATAGATTTTTATCGGGTATTTTTATAAAGTATTTAAAAATTAAATAAGTTGTGGCTACTCCGCCATTTGCTACATAAGGTATTGATATATATTTTTTATTAGCATTTAACTTTTCCGGTGTTTTTCTAGCGATACATATAAAGAAAAGTAATGATAATCCTTGAATAATTAATTGTATACAAAATGTAAGTACTGATAATAAATTAAGATTTTTCAATATATTATAAACAAGTATGTTTGCATTTATTACAAATAGGAAATTGCTTATAAAATAAAGTAAAAAACTATTTTTAAATTTAAAATGTTTTATTGATGTGAAGAATGCTGTGAAAAATATATAAATTGCATATACGATTAAGTAGCACATAAATAATATAGGTTTTTTCATAAACCAAAAAAATATTGCATTTATAATCGCTAATCCTGAATTTCCAAGTAGCAATCTTTCAATCATGGATATAGTTATAATATATCCTTTGTTTATATAATTACCCGCTGTCTCTCTATTAATCATTTTATCTCCTATCCCCAATAAATTAAAAGAATAATGGTCTTATATGTTTGCGTCCTTTTATCGGTTTCATACGTGACCATTCAATTCTTTTAACAAATGGAATAACTTCATCAATTAGCCAATTTGATTTTTGTTTTAGCCATTGATAGGTCAACTACCTACAAATAACCTTATTTTGGAAAGAGACGTTTTATGTTTATTCCAATTTAAAGTACTAATTTGTTAGTCGACCAAAATATACTTCTTATCTTTATAAATTAATTTTAATTATCTTTGAATTCTGTATTTACTCTACTTAAATCGATTATTGCAAGTGCGATTGTAATTAATATAATCGGAATCAAAGTTAATATAATAGTATATCCAGGAATATATTCATACATTGTTTTTTTATTTATTATGTTAAATATTAAATTGCTACCTATAAACATCGCCGAATAGCAATATATTGCAAGTGCACATATAAATGTTAATTTGGTTATTTTATTATTACAATATTCTATTTTTTTTCTCTTACTATAAAGTGAACGAGCGATTATCATAATAATAAACAAAAATCTTGATTTCTTTATGATTACATCAGTTTTCTTTATTGAGGATTGTAGTATCAGTTGTTCCAAAATAGCTAGTAAAAGCATTGTTAAAAACAAAGTAAAAATATTAATTATACAAATTTCCTTTAAAAAACCCACTTTTTCCATCTCCTATTGTTAAAAATTATATCTATTATTATACCTTGTTATAGCCTCAACTGTTCCTGTCGCCAACCCCATCAATAGACCTGTAGCAAAACTCGAATTAAATGTGGCTCCTCCAGTTGCGATTGTAGCTATTGCTAAAACAGTAATGACACCTACACCCATTGCTATTTCCAGCCTGGATTAAGATTATTCCACCAGCTTTTTATCGAATGGCCATCATAATCTGTATACATCACCGGAGTTATATTCCTTATGAGCAACCAACTTCAATATCATTGATTTAAAAGATAAACCAAATTAATATTATATCATTTTTATATGCTATTTTACTATTCTATTTCTATTATTCCTAACAGTTTTGGAAGAGTACTATCTAAATCAAATGAATTAAATTCCAATTCTATTGCATTCTTAGATTGTCTCTTCAGTCTTAATAAGTCAAGAACATCACCCTCAAAAATATAATGCGGTTTTGCTTTTTCTAATGATTCGCTCTTGAATATAGAATACTCAGCATAATTATGAAATACTATTAGTCTACTATCATTTTTTTGATTATAAACTGAAGCATTGTATTTTTTCTTAAATTCGCATATTGTTCTTTCTCTTTCTTCCTCTTTTTTGATAATATATCCATCTTTTAAATCTATTTTATTATCATCATCGAAAAAATGTTTTGTATGTTCCCAATTAATCAGAATTTCATACTCAATTTCATAATTTTCATATACAAATATTTCATATGAATTTTTCAAATACATTTTTAAATGATTGATAATCCATAAAATTGGAGCGTTAAGTAAATTAGTTTTGCATTCGTCTATTATTGTATTAACTCTTTTTAATAATTCTTCACAATGATAATCTGCACAAGAACTATAATATTTCAATATTTTTCCTGACAAATCTAAATCATTATTTACAGGATATTCCCCTAAAATTCTTAAAAGATTGTCGTATAATTCTTTGTCTTCTGCTAAATCAATAGATTTATAATTACTTTTACCTTTTTTATATACATTACATTCATATTCAAATTTTTCTTTGCATAATTTATATAATTGTTCTTGTATTGAAAGATTTAATAAAAATTTTGATACATTATATCCTATTCGCATGTTATAATTCGGATTAAAAAGTTTTAATTTTTCTACTTCATAATAAAATATTCTTTTTGCCATCAAAATATCATTCGCGGCCATTTCTAAAATTTGATTTATTTTATTTTTGTGTAATTTTACATCTTCGATTTGAGTACTAAGTTCTTCAATTAGATTTGCTGAGGTATCATTTATTGAGGTACAAATAATTTCCAGCTCTGAATGGACCAGTTTAGCATCATTTATTCTATCTTCTATCTTTTGACTTATCATATTCTCTACTAAGTTATCGACTTCTGCATAAACAGGATAAACATCACCAATTTTAACATATTTTTGGCCATATGGGATATTTTGTGTAAACAATTCATTAATAATTAGTCCTAGGGAATAAATATCTGTATGAGTCCCAACAAATTTCTCATTTGAAGACTTCATTTGTTCTGGAGCATGATAATCGTAATTCGCTAACCTATCACCTTTTTTTGTTATATTAACATCTTTAAAATGGGATATTCCGAAATCGGTTAAAATAATATTATTTTTTTTATCTAGTAAAATATTTTCTGGTTTTATATCTCTATGATAATGATTGAGTGAATGTATGAAGCTAAGTGCTTCACATAATTGCAAACATACCTTAATCTTTTCTTCAAAAGATAATATATTATCCTTCATTGCTTTTCTCAATGTATTTTCATAATAGGTCATAATAGCAAATGGTGTATCATTGTGATTTCCATATCCCAAAAATTTTATTATACGCTCATGCTCAATTGAAGAACAAAAATCACATTCATTTTTAAAACGTATTTTTTTATCTTTGTCATCACTTTCTTGCAAAAATTTTATAGCATAAAACTTATCATCAGATTGTACTTTCCAGACAACTCCTGACCCCCCACTGCCAATATCTTTTATTAATTTATATACTTTTTCTTCATGATTTATAGTCATGTTTTTTTTCATATTTTTCTCCTGTCTTAATTTATATATAATTATATAATATCCTTTTTTGTCATTTTTTGAAACAACATTAATTCGACAAATCGTTTTATCAAAGCAAAAGCAAACATTTTCATATGTTAAATACTTGCCCTTATCTGAAGAATAGCTAATAGAAAAAGCACTAATTCTAATGAAAGAACTAGTGCCTTATATTAAATCAATCCAACAATGTTATAGTAAATATCAATTTGCTGTATTCTTTTATTTTCTTCATAAATAATTAAAAAAACAACTAGATTTTGAAATGCACCCCAAATATTGGACACCGAAATAAAAGGTGATACTGGATTGTTGATATATACTATAAAAGTAGACACAGAAAGACAAAATAATATTTAATACATTCAACTTTTATAGGATAATATATAATCATTATAAAAATCAATTCGTTTTGAAATTTGATTGTTTTTTATAAAAAAAGAGGAATTTCTTCCTCTTTAATGTGTTTTATTATTTCTTTAAATGTTTTTCTAATTTCTTTGCTAAATCAGAATATTTAAATGGTTTAGATATATGATCATTCATTCCATTATCAAATGCTTTTTGAATATCCGTATCAAAGGCATCCGCTGTAATAGCAATAATCTTTAAATCACGATCTTTTCTTTGTGTTTTTCTTATATGACTAGTTGTCGCATAACCATTTAAAACTGGCATATGTACATCCATTAATATAACTTCATCATAAAATAGAGGTGATTTTGCATAGTTTTCAATTGCTTCTTTACCATTATTTGCTACTTCTACATTTAATCCTAAAATAGCTAATACTTCAGAAGCAACTTGTTGGTTAATTTCATTATCTTCAACTAAAAGAACTCTTTTATTATCAAACTTTATTTCATCTATTTTCTTTTCTAGATTGAAGAATTTATCAGATGATTTCGTTGGTAAAACAATAGTAAATTTACTTCCTTTTCCTACATTACTTTCTAAAGAAATTGTTCCTTTTAATACATCAATATAATTTTTAGTGATAGCAAGTCCAAGGCCACTTCCACCATACTTAATTAATGTTGAACTGTTTTCTTGCTGAAAAGATTTAAACACTCTATTTTGAAACTCTTCGCTCATTCCAATACCATTATCAGAAACTATAAATTTTGTATATAACTGATTATTTTCTATATATTGTGATATCAATAATGAAATAGTTCCATTTTCATTTGTAAATTTTATTGCATTACTAATTAAATTAATCAAAATCTGTGATAATTTCAATTTATCCGAATTGATGGTTTGACAAATAATATTATCAAATTTAATTTCAAAATTTATTTTTTTGTAATTCATTCTAATTTTTAAATTTGCAGAAACCAAATTAGTAACTTCTTCAATTGAAAATGAATCAAAATAGATTGGCATTTTTTCATTTTCAATTCGTGCATAGTCTAAAACATTATTTAAAAGTGAAAGCATATAATTAGCTGAATATTCCATATTTATTATATATTTAGTTACTTCTGGGCAATTCAAATTTTTATTTTGTCGCATTAAATCAATTATACCAATTATTCCATTCATTGGTGTACGTATTTCATGCGAAATTGTAGATAAATATTCATTATTTTTTATTTCAGCTTTTTCTAAAATATTTTTCTCTAATTTTATTTTTCTTACATTTAGCATTTTAATTAAATACTTTTTAAAATGTAAGTTAATAATAAGCATTGAAATTGCTAAAAGCGATAAAAATAAGAATATATGATGATATTCTTCAACAAAAAAAGAAATAAATGCTGTAATAAAAAAGTAAAAACAAGAAATAATAAGATTAGTCTTTTTAACCCTATTGAGAATGGTTATATCCCACATTTTTTTAAACCCCACATTTTTATAATTTTAATAATTCTCTAATTACATATGACGCAATAATCATTCCAGCAACAGGCGGAACAAACGAAATGCTGCCAGGCGCATTTTTATGTACGGTTTGTAATTCGGGAAATTCTTTATAATCCACTTTTATTGGTATTTCTTCTGAAACTAAAACATTTAATTTTTTAATAT
>JAVBOS010000111.1:0-4189 GCA_031550255.1 Anaeroplasmataceae bacterium
AGAATTAAAAATAAAAGAAAGAAGGCATTAAAAAGCTTTATTCCTATTAAAAGCTCTTCAAGTCCTTCTGCAAATTAGTTACGATAATATAATATATTCATAATAACATAATTAAATGTGAATATAAATAGAGATAGATTATTCTATCTCTTTTTTGTTGTCTTTCATTATAGTTTTCACGTCTGTTTCGAAAAATTCTGCAAGTTTTTTTATTGTTCTATATTGAATTTTTTCGTCGCCAGATTCTATTCTTGATATTGTTTTTACGCTTACTCCTGATAAGAAAGATAATTGGTTTTGTGTCAATTTACTTTTAAGTCTTAGTTGTTTTAACATTTATTCACCTCCTGATTTCAATAATAACATTTGCTTGTAAAAATTGACAATTCATTTATGACATATTTTCCATAAGTTTCTATGGATTGTATTGACAAGTTTGCTTTGACTTGTTAAAATAAACTTATAAAGTAAATTAATTCATATTTATACTTTTGGTGGTAGAAACCACCTCCCCTATGTTAATTAAATTTTTTATATATATGGAGGTAAGAAAATGGGAGATAGAGTGTTAGTTTTAGGTTTTAAGACTTACGATTTTAAGGACGAAAAGTCTGGTAAGCAATTAAGTGGTGGAAAAATATCTTATATTACTTTTTTAAGGCAGAATCAGCCTAATTGTATAGGTAATTTACCAATACAAATTAAGGCTTCGAAAGAGATGTGTGATAATTTGAAAGCACTTCCAGGTATTTATGATATTCAATATAGCATGGTACCTGGTAAGAATAATGTACCTCAATTAGAAGTTTCCAACTTTAATTATGTTGGTGAGGTTGAACTTGATGACTTATTTAAATACGAGAGTTAAGAAATGTTTTATATTATCGGTTTTTTTTCTCTTATGTTGTATTTGGTTTTTTCCGACTAATTCTGTAAGTGCAGTAGAGGAAGAAACTATTGCAGATAGGTTAAATTATCAGAATGGTTTTTCTATTCCTGATTATGTTACTACGTTTCCTGAACCTACTACAGAAAAATATGTTATGTGGAGTGTTAAAAATGTAAGTGGTGGTGTAATTCGTTATTATAATTATACTTTTTCTATTCCTGATGATGTTACTAAATTAAGTACTACTGTTCATGAAAATCAAAGTTATGGTACTGGTATTTCTTTTGATGCAAATGGTAAAGGAATTTTAGGAAGAAGATATCGTGCTATTTGTAAGTCTTCCACTGGTGAGTTAACTCATGAACAGTTTGAAGATGTTAATATGTTTTATTCTATTCAAACTGTTGCTTCTGAACCAAATGGAGAAGGTAAAATTTTATTTAGTAATATTCCTATTGAAATTGGTGGAAAGATTTATGATGGCTTTGACGGTAGTTATGTACCACCTAAAAATTGTGAGATAACTTTTCCTACAAAATGTTCAATTGTAGCTGGTTATTTACCACCTGCTTTTGATGTACAACCTAACCAAGGGTTGTTGATGGATATTAAGGTTAAGGGTTCTTTTAAATGGAATTTACCCTTTGGTTCTTCAACTAAATCTTATTTAACTTCTGTTCAAAATTCTTTTATTGTCAAGCTAGGTGATAAGACTAAATCTGTTTTAGGTGGCGTTGGTGTTAAAACTGTTTTAGATATTGAAGAACAATTTCCTAAAAAAGGTGATACAGTTAATTTTACTGTAACTTTATATATTCCAGTTTGGCAGAAAGGTGAAAATTTGGATTTAACTGTTGGTTATTCTTGTTATAACGATGGGGAGTGGACTTATTTTTCTGATTCTATTACTGTTACTACTACTCAAACAAATTCAGATATTGTTGACGGTGATGAATATATTCCTCCAGGAGAAGGTGAATCTAATGGCTCTGTAGATGGAAATGAAAATGGTTGGTTTCCTCCATCTGTTGAAAAACCTTCTGAAGATAATAAAAATATTTTAGATTGGTTAAAATATTGGATTGATTGTATAAAAAGTTTTTTTGTTAATTTATTTAATTCAATTCTTAGTTTTTTTAATATAGTAAAAGATTTTATTGTTTCTTTTGGTAGTTTTGCTACAGAAATGTCTACGGCTTTTACTGGATTGTTTGGTTTTTTACCTTCGCCTATACCTCAACTTATTAATTTATCTATAGTGATTATGATTACAGTTACTGTAATTAGTTTTGTAAGGGGGAGATGATAGTGCCTGTGTTAGAATTTTTTATTTTTGCTTTTGTGTCATTTATTGTTGTTTTAGTTTGTATTCGTGAGTTTTTAGGGGGTTAGATGATGGGGATACCTCAAGCTTTTAATTGGTTTATGACTTTATCTATAGATATTTTGGGTTATGATTTCAAGTTGAATTGGTTTGTTGTTATAGGTATGTTAATAACTGTATTGGGATTATTTTTTAAAAGGAGTGATTAAGTTGTTAGATTTTTTAGGGATTTTTAAATGGTCTGAATTTATTCTTAGTAATGGTTATGTTTGCTTAGTTCCCGATATGGATTATATATTTAAATTTATTTTAATTGTTATTACAATGGTGTACTTTATGCGTTTAGTATTTGGCTTAGCCAGTATTCCACGCTTAAAATAAAAAAAAAAAAAATATGGAGGTTTTTTATTATGGATTTATCTAGTGCAGTAGAAACAGCAGGAGTAGTATGGGGGTTTATTAGTGCAAATCCTGCATTAAGTACTCTTTTAGGTGGTACTGTTCTTACCGGTTTAGCAGGTTTGATTTACGGACTTGTTAAGTAAGAACATAATAAAGTGGACTAAGCTTTGCTAGTCCACTTTATTTGTTTTCTAACAAGTCCGTAAATTAAATGATAAATGGAAGGTGTGTTTTTTTTATGTATAAATGTTTTCTAAATCTAAAAAATAAAATTAATTCTTTTTTTCTTAATTTCTCTTTGGATCTATTAGTATCTAAAGTATATAAGTTTACTTTTTCTATATCTAATAAGTTTAAAAAAAAATCTAAGTCTAATGAAACTAAGTTTAAATTTTTTTATAAGGAAAAATCAAAAGTTTATTTTGTAATTGGTGATTGTGGTGCTGGTAAGACTTCTTATGCAGTTAGAAAGGCTCAAAAACTTATGAAAAAGGATTATCCAGTTTATTCTAACTTTTTTATTAAAGGTGCTTATAAGTTGCAATTATCTGATTTAATGCAGTATTGTATGGAAGATAATGCAGTAGTAATAATTGATGAAGGAGTATCACAAGGATTGTCTTCGAGAGGTAGTGCAGCTAAACAAAATTCTACTCCTAACGTTGTTGAATATTTTAGTACTTTTAGACATTATAAGGCTAAGTTAATCATAGTTATTAGTCCAAGCTTTGAAGATATTATTCCTGCCGTTAGAAATAGGTCTAATAAGGTTCTTTATATTACTAATTCTATTCTTAGTAATATTGGTGTAGGTAAGTATAAGTTAATTAAAAAGCATGTTGATATTGTAGGAGAAAACCCACCGCGGGAGTATTTTCATTTTTTACCTTTATTTCGTTTTTTTTATTTAACAGCTCCAACTTTTAAGATGTATGATTCTTTTGTTAGAAAGACTCTTTTTGTGAAGGTGTGGCATAAGTGGTGATTGAAATTAATTATTGTTGTAATTGTAGATTTTTTATAAGAATGAAAAATTATAGTAGATGTTATTTAGGTGATTTTAATATTGATGGTAGTAATAGTTGTAGTTATTTTAAAAGAAAAATAATTTCTAAAATTTAGTAAAAAACTCTTTACAAGTGTGGTACAATTGTGGTACAATATATATAGAGGTTAGGTAATAATCTACTAAAAATAAGAGGTGTTTAAGTTATGAAAAATTTATTAATTGAAAGAATCGAAAATAAAATTGAAGAAAAGGCAATGAAGTATGGGCTTATGGGGACTGAACCAGTTACAGTTATTTTAGAATTAACAAATGAGGAAAGAGAAAGTTTCTACACTATAGAAAAATATGATGAAATTAACTATTCTTGGGATTTAGAAGGTAATGAGCTTACAATAACATATCAAGAAGAAGTTTAATATAAAGTAAGCGTTATTTAAATATTAATTGTTTATGTATGACAAGTGTATGACATTGTCATACATGACATATACGTTTAATTAAAATTAGAATTCAATGGTTATTAATAAATAAATTTAGTTTGAAAAATAATAAAAAAAGATAATAC
>JAVBOS010000192.1:0-6244 GCA_031550255.1 Anaeroplasmataceae bacterium
ATATTGGAAATCTTTAGAATATATTGGTATAGGTTGTGGAGCTTGTGGATACTTAGATCACAAAAGATATGATAATCATAAAAAGATTAATTTATATTTAAATGAATATATTGAATATAGTGAGATAATTGATTTAAATAGTGCTAAAAAAGAATTTTTAATGTTAGGACTAAGACTTATTGATGGAATAGATAAAAATGATTATAAAGGCCGTTTTAATACTAATATAGAAAATGATTTTGATTTTAATAAATTAGTTACAAATAATTTAATTGAAATAACAAAAACGCATATAAAATTAACCCATAAAGGCTTAATGTTTGGTAATGTTGTGTTTAGTGAATTTATTTAGGAAGTGATTATGTGAAAGAAAAAAAAGAAGTATATTTTTATGAAATATCAGATTTTATTTATTTTCTTGAAGTAGATAAACGATTAAGTAAAAACACTTCAATAAGTTATAAATCTGATTTAAATAAGTACGCTGAATTTTTATTTAAATATCAAGAAGTTACTGATGTTTCTGAAATAACTGAAAATAATATTAATAAATATATTATGAGTTTAAAAAGAGCTGAATTATCTAAACAAAGTATTGCTAGAAAGATAACAGTTATAAAAGAATTTCATAAGTTTTTAGTTAATGAGAAAATTATTAATATTGATGTAGCTAAGATGATTGATTTACCAAAAACGGATAAACATTTGCCAACAGTTTTAACACAAGATGAAATTACTTTAATGTTAGATAGTATTTCAACTGATTCATCTATTGGAAAAAGAAACAAAGCAATGATGGAAACATTATATGCAACAGGGTTACGTGTAACGGAATTACTTGGTTTAAAAATATCTAATATTCATTTAAATTCTAAATATATTGATATTATAGGTAAAGGTAATAAAGAAAGAGCAATACCACTTGGCGAACAAGCAATAATTGCTTTAAGAGATTATATTGAAAATGCTAGAAGTGAATTATCTAAAAAACCAGGGGAATTATTATTTTATAATTATCAAGGTAATGAAATGTCTAGACAAGGTTTTTATAAGTATATTGTAAGTTTAGCTAAAGAATGTAATATTGAAAAGGAAATTTCACCCCATACAATAAGACATAGTTTTGCCACTCATTTATTAGAAGGTGGAGTTGATTTACGTATGGTTCAAGAGATGCTTGGCCATGAAGATATATCAACTACACAAATATATACGCATATTGATAAGTCAAGATTAAAAGAGATGTATTTAAATACTCATCCAATCGCAAAAAAGGAGAACGATTAAAATGAAATATAAAAGAATATTTGTTGTAGTAGCCGATTCAGTTGGTTGTGGATATACAGAAGAAAGTAAAAAATATAATGATGAAGGGGCTAATACAATTGCACATATAGCTAGTGCTTGTAATGGTATTAATTTGCCAACTCTAGAACAATTAGGTTATGGTAATATTACGAATATACAAGGTGTTTCTGAAGTTAACAATCCTAAAGGATTTTATGGTAAATGTGATGAATTAAGTGTTGGTAAAGATACAATGACTGGACACTTTGAAATGATGGGTCTAGAAGTAACTCAACCATTTATGACTTTTACTGATACAGGATTTCCTAAAGAATTAATCGATAAATTAGAACATGAAACAGGATATAAAGTGATAGGAAATAAAGCAGCAAGCGGTACTGAAATTCTTGTTGAATTAGGAGAAGAACATTTAAAAACAAAAGCAATGATTGTTTATACATCAGCTGATAGTGTACTTCAAATTGCCTGCCATGAAGAAGTGTTTGGATTAGAAGAATTATATAGATGTTGTCATATCGCAAGAGAGATTTGTATGGATCCAAGATGGATGGTTGGTAGAATAATAGCAAGACCATTTTTAGGGACAAATAAAGATAACTTTAAACGTACACCACATCGTCATGATTACGCATTATCACCACATAATAAAACTGTATTAGATTATTTAAAAGAATCAAATCATGATGTAGTAGCAATTGGTAAAATAAATGATATTTTTAATACTTGTGGAATTACTGAAACACAATCAACAATTTCAAATCATGATGGAATGTTAAAGACAATTGAAATAGCAAAAAATAAAAACTTCAACGGATTATGTTTTGTAAACTTAGTAGACTTTGATGCTTTATATGGTCATAGACGCGATGCATTAGGTTATAAAGAATGTTTAGAAGAATTTGATAATGATATTAACAATTTAATAAACTTCTTAAATAATGATGATTTATTAATAATCACAGCAGATCACGGTAATGACCCAACTTGGCATGGAACTGATCATACAAGAGAATTTGTTCCTTTGATGGTTTATAACAATTTATTGAATGGATCTAATTTAGGAACAAGAAAAACTTTTGCAGATATAGGAGCAACTATATCAGAAAACTTTAATATTACAAAACCATCTATTGGAACATCATTTTTAAAAGATTTAAAATAATAAGACAAATCGAGTAAGACAATTACTCGATTTTTTATTTTTCGATTTGTAATAGAAAGAAAAATAAATTTCAAACTTTATCTAGTATTAAAAACTAGATTTTTTTATAATATTTTTAAACTTACATAAATAATGTATATATAATCTATATAATATAAATATAAAAAAATGTCGATTTTAAATTCGACAAAATATTATAATAAGATATTTTTACTTATAAAATAAATAATTCAATTAGATTTAAATAGTTAAAATTATGTTGATATATCAAAAGAATTCGAATTATAAGAGATAATTGTTTTTCCACATAATTCACATAACGCCAATTCACTGCATAGTTATTATGTTTTTTATTGGTTTACATAATATATATTATAGGAACTAACTTGTATTTTAAAAAATGTATATTTAATATTGCTAAACGTATAATAAATACATATTTATATATTAAAACGGAGTTAATCGACATATTCTTCTGCTTTTAACATATTCATCGACATTCAAATGAATATATTAAACCCGATATACCGGAAATTTCGACATATCAAAAGTTTATTTTTCAATATCTACACCACTTCAATCGTTAATATTTCGTATTAATCATAAATGTTTTTATTTAATTACATATACTGCTTCTTTTTCATTATAACCACCATAAAAATCTAGTTTTAAAAACTAGATGCAATTCGAAATTAATTTTAAAAAAAGGTCCTACACAATGTAGGACCAATAATTAGTATTAAACTTTTATTTATCATCTTCTCTGTCAAAAATTTCGAATAGATCTATTTGACGGAAATTAGGATTAAACTTTTCTTGTGAAACCAATCTAACCCACGTAGCGCTTCGACCAACCCCATTTGGTCTAATTCTATTTTCATCTCTTAATCTTTGTAGGGTTCTATTAATTGTTGATTCACTGGTATATGGATGCTTAGCTCGTATTTCATCTTTAGTAAATATTTCACCAAGCTTCATAATTGTGTTTTCAATATTATCTGATTTATTTAAATGTAAATCAAATTCATAATCTCTTACCATAAGTTCAATCTTATCATAGCCAGTTAACATCATTTGAATGATCGTTCTATTTAATGGGGCTGTTTGACTAAATCCATCTTCCCAATTGAAGTTAGCTTGTAAAACTCCTTTATTAAAACTTTCATTTTTTTCATTTAACAATTCAAAGAAACTTATATATCTAAAAAGATTAAATCTTTCTTTAAATAGTAATATGTATAACAACAACAACCCAATAGCTTCGTTATCAGATGTAAATATTTTCATGTTAATAAAATCTATGTAAAAGTTAGTAATTAATAATGTTAATTCATTTTCATTTGAATCTAACATTCTCGAATATATTCTCAATAATTCTTCTAATTTATTCCTTTTTGATTCTTTTCTTTTTTCTCTTAAAATACCCGTTTGAATTTCTACAACTTCAATTGCAAAATTAATTTCTTTTACATTTCGAAATAGATCTCTCGCTAGATTAAGTATTTCATTTGCTATTAAATCAAAATCTATTACCTTATCTTGAATAGTTGTAAATATTTGTTTCATATTTGCTAAAAGTTGTTCATCTTTAGTTTTAGGATTACCATCTTTTTTTATGATTAATCTCATTCTATTTTCTGTAATTGGAAGCTTTAATATTTTATTAAAAAAGAATGTTTCTCTTTCTATTGTTTCCTTTATAATATAATCCATATCTGAAGACATTACATCTGCATAATAAAAATCTTTACCTTTAAATTGATATAGTTTTATCATGTCCATAACTATGTCAGCCGTTAATGTAATTCTGTCCATATTATTTAAACTTTTCATATAATCACCACTTAATATAATTATATAAAATAAAAGTAAAAAATACAATATAAACATAATCAAAATAAAAATCTGACTATATTTATATTGTATGACTTTTAGTCTATATAAAACATACTTCCACCAATAAATTCTCTTAATATTGAATTGCATGGTATCCACGTATCATCAATATCTTTAAAGTATTTCAAGAACTTAATTAATCTATTAGCAACTATATAATGTTCACTGTCATTTGATATTTCTTGTAACATTTTTAACGCATGTTTTTTCATTACACATAATTCATAAGTTAATTCTGAATTAAACACATAATTAGCTTTTTCTTGATTCGGATATATCCATCTAAATTCTCCGCGTCTTACACTTCCCCACATATCAAGTGTATTTTCAGCTGGATAATTTCTAAATTTTGAATCCCTAACAATTCTTCTAATTAATCTAATATCAGTTAAACTTATTGGATTATGATCATCTATATTATATTTAGCTTGATGATCAATATATATTTTATATTTTTGATGTAATGGAATCGACGGTGTTAAATCATCATTTAACGCATGAATACCTTCAATCATAATTGGTTGATTAGGAAGTAATTTTACTGTTTTACCAATTTCACGTTTTCCTGTTTCAAAATTGAAATGAGGTAGAGTTACTTCATTACCTTTAATTAATTCATAAATGTTATTATTAAATAATTCAGTATCAAGTGCATTAATATGTTCTAAGTCCGGTTGACCAAATTCATCTTTAGGCGCTTGAGCCTTTCCAAGATAGAAATCATCAATACTAATCATTAAAGGATTTATTCCTCTACTCATCAATTGAACCTTTAATCTATTTGTAAATGTTGTCTTACCACTCGATGAAGGACCAGCAATTGCAATCAATCTAATATTATTAATATCATTTTTAATTAACATGCCTAGTTCAGCTAAACTATTATTATGTTTTGTTTCACATAAGTTAATAAATTCTACTGCTCTATTATCTTCAATGATCTTATTCATTTTAGCAATGTAACTTCCATCAATAACACTTCCCCATTCGTTAGCTTCTTTTAAAGCTTTACCAAATGCAGGAGCATCTTCAAATGGAGGAATCTCTCCATTAAATTCAGCTCTAGGATATTGGATAATAAACCCTGGAGCATATAACTTGAACTTATAATCTTTAATATATTTCGTTGAAGGTAACATATATCCAAACATATAATTAGAGTATTCATCACATGTATATGTATGAACTGTTTCTTCAGGTCGATATTTTAATATTTCAGCTTTATCGTTATAACCATTACTACGATAGTATTCATAAGCCTCATTAATACTTAAAGTAGTTCTTTTAATAGGCAAATCAGCATCTATAATGCTTTTTAAAGCAGTTTGAATATTAGATAAAACATTAATATCAAAAGGAACATCAAATCCATTTAATTTAGCAAAAATACTTCTAGAAATACTATAGTTAAATACAGTATTAACATTAGGATATACTCTTTTAATAGCCATCACAATTAAATATCTTAAAGTTGATTGATAAATAACAACAGCTTCACTACTTGTTAAGTCTAAAAATTCTACTTTTGCATCTGTATCAATTATGTAATCTAATTCTCTTAAACGATTATTAACTTTAGCAGCAAAATATTTATATTCATTTTTCTTTAAAAGTTCAACTACTCTTATTGGATTATCATATTTTTTTACTTCACCAAAAACTTCTATTTTCATATAAACCATCTCCTTAGTTTTTAATGGACTTTTATTATAATACTTATAATTCGCTTTGTCAATGAAAACGTTTACTTTTTATATTTCGATTACTATGTGTTTTAAATTGCTTTATCTTTTATTAATTTTAACCATTATTCCTAGTTTTATATACTAGATTGTTCACGATTAATAATTATCATACATTACTCTATTAAAAGACATA
>JAVBOS010000185.1:0-2717 GCA_031550255.1 Anaeroplasmataceae bacterium
GAAATTGGAATATTAAGAGCATTAGGAGCAAGTAAAAAAACCTTAATGAATATATATATATTAGAAAGTATTACGGTAGCAATAATAGTTAGTTTAATAGCAAATATTGCAGGTTTAATAGTAGTTCCTATAATAAATAAAAATTTATTAAGCTTGTTTTGGTTGGCATATAGACCATTATCCTATGGTCTTGTAGAAATTGCTTTCGTTACTATAATTGGAGTGGTAATTTCTATACTATCTGCTATTACTCCACTATATAAGATGTCAAAAGATGATCCGATAAATATAATTAAAAATTTATAATTAATTTAATATTAAAAAGAAATGTTATAAAACGTTTCTTTTTTTAGCATTTTTTTAATATGTGAAGCATATGATTTAATGGTGATTATATGTTTAAGTATCTTAATCGAAAAATTGAAAACACAATTAGTAAAAGAATAATCTGGATATCTAACAAAATGTTTATAGAAGATTATGGACAAATATTAGATATGTCAGATACACAAGTTGGCATAAGTGATTATATTATTAGTGGCACTAATTTAAAAGTTTCAAGTTTTGATGGATATCTAATAGAAATAGTAGGAAATATTGAAAAAATTGCGAGGAGAGAAAAAAATGAATATTTATAGAGTAAAAATGGAAGAAAAAGAGTTTTTCAATTGTAGTAACAAAATCGTAGCATGTAATATAAACGCCAAAAATGGACAAGTATATTTTAAAACTGATAAAATCACCATCAAATTTTTAAACGAAAATAATTATAAATTTGAATTAATGGAAAACAATAATACGAGAATAAAAAGAAATATTTTAGTAAATAGGGGAATTGTATTAGGAATATTAGTTTTTGCCTTTTTATTATTTATGAATAGTTACCGTGTATCAAAAATATCATTTAATCAAAATTTTGTTATTAATAGTGAAATAGAAAAAGAAATAAATGATGATATGAAAAAATTATTATTTTGGGACTTTTATAGTGGAAATTTAGAGGATTGCGCAATAAATTTACGTAGAAAGTATGTAAACTATCAATGGATAAGCCTAGAAAAAAAAGGAACTACAATAAAAGTAGTAATTAACGATTTTGATGAAAATTCTGTTGATCAAAAACAATTAGTTAATGGAGATATTATAGCTACAAAAGATGGTGTAATTAAATATTACACAATTTACCGTGGTGGTAATAATGTTGAAGTTAATAAGTATGTTAAAAAAGGTGATGTTTTAATAAGTTCTGATTTATTAATAAATAAAGGGCTATCAAAACAAGATTTAACTGAAGCTAGGGGAATAGTAATTGCCAATACATATGAAACTATTACTCAAGTAATTAAAAAAGAAGACTTTGAAACAATTTTGACTGGGAAAACACAAAAATATATGAAAATAACAGTATTTGGACAAAGTATTAATTTAAATAAGAAAAATTCATATAATAAATATAATGAAAAAGAAACAATGAAATTTAATTTATTTAATATTTTAACATTTAAAAAAATTGAAGAAATTGAAAAGTGTGATATAATTAAAACATATAACAAAGATGAAGCAATTGAATTTGCTAAAACGATAATCGAAAATGACTTTGCAAAAAAAATTACATCGGACTTAGAAAAAATTGAAAGAATGGAATCAGTTGGTATTTTAGAAGATACAGAATCTTTTACAATAAAAATTTTAGTTAAAAAACAAGAATCAATTGGAATTTTCCAAACATTAAATAATTAGAGGTGTACAAAATAAATGAAATTAGATATGAAAATTGATAATGCATTAGATGCTAAAAATATAAGTGGTATTGAAAATTCAAACCTTAAAGTTATATCCGAACTTTATGAAGGTGATGTTGAAATCTTTGGTAATGACATTTTAACATCAATTCAAGATGAAAATAAAATACAATCTTTAAATAGCTTATTTAAATATTTACTAATCATATCTAAAAAAGAAATATCTATAACTTCAAGGGATATTATTTACATCAAAAACTTATTAGATAACAATAAAGAAACGCAAATACTTACATTGTATGAAGATAGAAAAGTTGTATGTTATCTTTTAAATAACAAACCAATTTATCCAAAAACGATTCGTCAAATAGAATATATTAAAGCGTTAGACAATAAAGATTTAATATTTGGAATTGGTCCTGCTGGAACTGGTAAAACGTTCTTAGCTGTTTGTCATGCGGTAAATTCCTTAAAAAAAGGAATCGTTAAAAAAATTATCTTAACAAGACCTGCAGTTGAAGCAGGTGAATCATTGGGATTTTTGCCTGGAGACTTAAAAGAAAAGATTGATCCATATTTAAGGCCATTGTATGATGCGTTATATGATACATTAGGATTAGATTCAACTAATCAATTAATTGAAAAAGGTATAATAGAAATAGCCCCATTAGCTTATATGAGAGGTAGAACTCTAGAAAATGCTTATATAATACTTGATGAAGCACAAAACACTACAGATAAACAAATGAAAATGTTTTTAACTAGATTAGGATTTAATTCTAAAATGGTTATTACAGGAGATGTTAGTCAAACTTATTTACCTTAAGGTGTGAAAAGTGGATTAGTAGTAGCAACAAATATATTAAAAAATATTAAAGAAATATCTATTGTTGAATTTGAAAGAATTGACATCGTTAGACATCCAATTGTATTAAAGATTATAGAAAGATATGAGAAGTATGAAAATTAATTTTA
>JAVBOS010000140.1:0-11875 GCA_031550255.1 Anaeroplasmataceae bacterium
AATGCACCAGGAAAACTATATGTTGCAGTGGCTTCTTCATCAGGAACTGATGCAAGAAACAGTGTTTTATATAATTGTGCGACAGGCGCTACTGTTACTGGAAGTGCAGATGTTGCAACTTCTCCAACATTTTTAACAATTAATATTGCGGATGCTGGTACATATATGTTTGGTGCTTCAGGTGGAGCATACATATATTATGTAGAATTTGTTCCAGTAGCTTAATTAATTATGTTTATTTAAAACGATTATCCGAAAGGATAGTCGTTTTTCTATTATCAAAATTTATAATACTATCAAACATTTTATGAAAAACGTTTTCATGTGTATAAAAGCGAAATTTGTCGATAATAAAAGTATATAATATACTTGTATTAGTCGATAATAACTAAATAGGAGGATTTTTATGGATAATTTAAATTTAAGTGTTAAAGAAGAGATTGATTTATTAGTTAACAATGGATTAAAATGTTTAGAAGATTATGAAAACTTTACACAAGAACAAATCGATTATATTGTAAATAAGGCATCAGTCGCAGCTTTAGAAAAACATGGTGACTTAGCTTTAGCTGCAGTAAAGGAAACAAAACGTGGTGTTTTTGAAGATAAGGCAACTAAAAATTTATTTGCGTGTGAATACGTTGTAAATAATATGAGGTTATTAAAAACAGTTGGTATTATTTCGGAAAATGATGTAACAGGTATAACTGAAATTGCAGAACCAGTTGGGGTTATATGTGGTATTACACCTGTAACTAATCCAACTTCAACAACTTTATTCAAGGCTTTAATTTGTTTAAAAACGCGTAATCCAATTATCTTTGGATTTCATCCAAATGCTCAAAATTGTAGTGTAGAAGCTGCAAAGATTGTTTATGAAGCAGCGGTGGCTGCTGGTGCACCTAAAAACTGTATCCAGTGGATTAGCCATCCATCAATGGAAGCTACTAATTTATTAATGAATCATGATGGTGTATCAACAATTCTTGCTACTGGTGGAAATGCAATGGTCAAGGCTGCTTATTCATGTGGTAAACCAGCTTTAGGAGTAGGTGCAGGAAATGTTCCAGCATATATGGAAAAATCATGTGATTTAAAACAAGCAGTTAATGATATTGTTATGTCTAAATCATTTGATAATGGAATGATTTGTGCTTCAGAACAAGCTGTTATTATTGATAAAGAAATATACGATGAATCAATTACTGAATTTCAAAAATATGGTGTTTATTTAGCTAACGCTAAAGAAAAGAAAATGCTAGAAGCATATATGTTTGGAGTAACTGAAGACGCTAATCATTGTAGTGCTAAATTAAATCCAGTTGTTGTAGGTCAGTCAGCATACTTTATTGCTAAAGAAGCTGGATTTAATGTGCCAGAAAAAACAAGTGTAATATTAGTTAAATGTGATGAAGTAGGAGAAAAAGAACCTCTTACAAGAGAAAAACTATCACCAGTGTTAGCTTTATTAAAATCAAATGATGAAGAACATGGTATTTTACTTGCTAAACAAATGGTTGAATTAAATGGATTAGGACATAGTGCCGCAATTCATACAAGTAATAAATTATTAGCTCAAAAATTTGGAGATAAGATTCCCGCTATTCGTATCATATGGAATAGCCCTGCTACATTTGGTGGTATAGGAAACGTATATAATTCATTTTTACCTTCACTTACATTAGGATGTGGGTCATATGGTAGAAACTCAACAAGCGATAACGTAAGTGCTATAAACTTGTTAAATATTAAGAAAGTTGGACGTCGTAGAAATAATATGCAATGGTTTAAGATACCTTCTAAGATATATTTTGAAAGAGATGCAATAGAATACTTACATGACATGAAAGAAATGAAAAAAGTCATGATTGTTACAGATAGATCAATGGTTGATTTAGGTTATGTTAATAAAGTAACTGATCAATTTAAACTTCGTAAAAATGAAGTTCAATATCAATTGTTCTGCGATGTAGAACCAGATCCATCAATTCAAACAGTTCAAAAAGGTGTTGAATTGATGCGTAGCTTTGAACCAGATACTATTATTGCCTTAGGTGGAGGTTCTCCAATGGATGCCGCTAAAGGTATGTGGTTATTCTATGAACAACCGGAAGTTAATTTTAATGATTTAAAGCAAAAATTTATGGATATTAGAAAAAGAGCTTTTAGATATCCAGAATTAGGTAAAAAAGCTAAATTAGTATGTATACCTACAACTTCAGGTACAGGAAGTGAAGTTACACCATTTGCTGTTATAACAGATAAAGTTGAACATAAAAAATATCCATTAGCAGATTACTCATTAACACCAACAGTAGCAATCATAGATCCATCTTTAACAATGACATTACCAAAAGGTATAACAGCTGATACAGGTATGGACGTATTAACACATGCTACTGAAGCCTTTGTTTCAGTACTTGCCAATGATTATACCGATGGTTTAGCAATCCAAGCTATTAAAATGGTCTTTAAATATTTAGAAAGATCTTATAATAATGGAGCAAATGATCCAGAAGCAAGAGAAAAAATGCATAACGCATCAGCGTTAGCTGGTATGGCATTTGCTAATGCTTTCTTAGGAATGAATCACTCACTAGCTCATAAAATAGGTGCTGAATTCCATGTTCCACATGGTAGAGCTAATGCTATATTCTTACCGTTTGTTATTAGATATAATGGACAAAAACCACAAAAATTAACAACATGGCCAAAATATAGTTACTATGTTGCTGATGAAAAATATTGTGAATTAGCTAGATTACTAGGATTACCTGCTTCAACGATTGAAGAAGGAGTAGAATCATATGCTAAAGCATGTGGTGAACTAGCTAAAAAAGTTGGAATTAAAATGAATTTCAAATCACAAGGTATTGATGAAAAAACATACATGGATAATGTTGAAAAAATTGCTTATTTAGCATTTGAAGATCAATGCTCACCCGCAAATCCAAGAGTTCCGATGGTTGATGATATGAAAGAAATTTTAATAAAAGCATATAATGACTCGGAATTTACTGAATAACTAGTAATAAAAGGAATGTTTACAAGACATTTCTTTTTTATTGACAAAAATAATTTATAACGGTATACTTGAATAAATAATATTTCACGGGGGGGATAAAAAAGGTGAAAAAATTTTATTTATTTATATCTATATTGCTTTTTATTTTAATAACACTTAATTTTAGCAAAAATAAAACAAATAAAGAGGAAACGACAAGTGTCATAGAAAATTATCAAATTGTTGGGCTAAATAATTTAGATAATGAAGTTTTTGAAGAATTAAGTATTTATAAAGATTGGAAACTTTCTTTTAAAGAAAATTTTTTAGTATTTGATAATAATAAAAATAATATTTTAAATCAAAATTTGAATTTTAGTACTAAATTAAGTTTAACAAAAAATATGAATTATTCTAAAAATGAAATATTTTTTGACTATGAAAATTTTGTACTATATTATAATAAATTTGATTCATTGAAGTTGATTGAAAATAAATATAAATTTTTATATGATGAAATTAATAATGACAATATTATATATAATGTAAATACGACAAGAAGTAAAAGTTTTTCAGAGATTTTTACTATAAAAAATGATGTTAATAAATGTATGCATGATGATTATTTTGATGTAAATGAATAGGGAGGAGTTGCTGCAGCTGCTTTTATTGCTGTAATTGTAGTTGTCGAATCTAGTTCTGGGTCACAGCAAAATATTCTACATAATATAAGTAACGGAATCACTGATATATATGATTGGTTAAAACAAAAATTTAATGCTGTTAATGTAATAGTTTTATCTTACGCATTAAATATTTTGGGAAAAGTACATGATTTTGTGCTTACTACAGCACAAAATATTATTGATTTACCACAAAATGAAATATATGCATGTTATATAAATCCGGAAAAAGCAAATATTTTTATGTCGCCTATTAGCTTATCTTATGATGAAGCAGTATATGTCCTAGGAGAAGAATTAGAAATTGCTGGTTTTGTTTTAAGTACATATACGCTTAAAGAATCGAAGGCACAAGATCTAGCGTCAACTGCTTTTTATAGAAAAAATGGATTGTATTGCGCTTATAAAGAAAGACATGGGAAAGGTCAATTTTTTCAATTTTTGCATTATCATCCTGGCCAAGAAGGCATTAATAGATTTAACACACATAGTTTATTTGGGGAACCTGGCCAATTAGAATAAGAGAAGAATGATAGATAATGTTTTTTTATAATATGATAAATATTGATGAAATGAAAAAAGAATTAGATGAACACTTTAAATATAAAATTTTTGATAATCCAATAGATTTTTTTAATGAAATATGGCGTGATTATATATGGGAAGGTAAAATTAATCTATATAAAGATTTTAATGAAAAACATAATGAAATAATTGATTGGGAAAACGAAAAAAGATGGTTTTTTGAAGATATGCCAGTAGAATGGATTAGAGGATATCTTGTAATATATGAATGTTTGACAGATAAATACCGTATATACAGAAAGCATGAAAAAGAAAGTTGGGAAAGAATATATAAATATCCTCCAGCAATAATATTTTATGTAGATAACATAGAAGATGAAACTTTTTATGAAACAGGATATCATATATTTTTTAGAGGCTTTATTTTTGGATTCAACTCAAAAGATGAAATGATAGATGATTCATACGAAAAAGCAGAACGCGGTGGGTACTATTCAAAAACATAAAAGCATAAATTATTTTTCACTGCATATATTTTAATGAGGTGGATTAAATGAAAAAAATATTATTTTTAATGATAACTTTTTTATCATTCATATTTATTTTTAATGTTAATACAAATGCAGAAGTACAGTTATGTCAAAAAGCTAAATCGGCAATTTTAATAGATGAACAAACGGGAACTATTTTATATGATAAAAATAAAGATTTTCGTTTAGCCCCGGCTTCAATGACCAAAGTTATGACTTTAGCTATTATCTTTGATAATATTAAAAATGGTAATTTAAAATATAATGATATGATTATGAGCAGTGAATATGCAACAAGTATGGGTGGAAGTCAAGTATATCTAGAAGTTGGAGAAAAGATGTCTTTAGACCATATGCTAAAAGCTATATGTATTGCTTCAGCCAATGATGCTGCTGTAGCAGTTGCTGAAAAAATTGCTGGTAGTGAATCAGCTTTTGTTGAACAAATGAACAATAAGGCAAAAGACTTAGGTTTAAGTAATACTCACTTTATGGACTGTACAGGTCTTGAAACAACTAATCACTTTACATCTGCTTACGATATGGCAATGATGTCTAAATATTTATTAAATAATCATAAAGATGAAGTGTTAAAATATACATCAGTTCGTGAAGATTATTTAAGACAAGATACTAAGAGTCCTTTTTGGTTAGTTAATACAAATAAACTTATTGGTAAATATGATGGCGTAGATGGTCTTAAAACGGGATGGACAGTTGCGGCTGGATATTGTTTAACAGCAACTATGAAACAAGATAATAACCGTCTTATTAGCGTTGTAATGGGATATGAAAGTCCTACAATGAGAAATAATGAGACTGTTGAGTTATTAAACTATGGTTTTGCTAACTATAAATTTAAAGAAATATTACCAACAAATCATTTGGTTGTAGAAATAAAAAATATTAAATATAAACCTTCAACAATTAAAGTTGTGACTTCAAGAAATTTAAATTCTATTCAAAAAACAAATGATCCAGAAAAAGAATTCGTATATGAAGTAAAATTAGATGATTTTAATGATAAAATGAAAACTAATGATGTTATTGGGAAGTATTTAATTTATTCTGATGGAAAATTATATGATACAATAGACTTAATATTAGTTGAAGATGTAAAAACAAATAATATTTTTCAGTTAGTTTTAGAAGTAATAAAATTAATTCTATTATAAAAGCCAAATTTGGCTTTTTTTTATTGTTTTAATGTTAAAATGTGTGTTATAATAAAAAAAAAGATATAGAGGTAAAATATATGAAAGAAACATTATATTCAGAGTCATTTGAAGCAAAATTAATTAACTCAAATCATGAAAAAATTAATAAGTATGCTGTCTTACGAGATACTTTATTAGAAATGAAAGGTGTTAAAAGTAGAATTACTTGGAAAAACGAAAAATTTAGATATAATAAAGAAACAATAGCTGTTTTAACTTTTTCACATACAGCTTTAATATTATATTTAAATGTTAAAGAGTATGATAAAACTAATAAGAATATTGAATTAGTTGATACTAAAAAATACGAAGATACACCTATAAAGATTAATTTAAAAACGAATAAAAATTTTAAGATTGCTTTAACATTAATTCAGCAATTAATGGATGAAAAAAATATCATGGATTTTAGAAGAAAATATAATCAACCAGATTATCTTGATATTTATCAACCAAGAACTTTTGAAGAATTAATTCAATTAGGGTTAATCAAAGAAGTTAAAGTAAAAGATAAAATGATTATAGAATCTAAAGAACAAGTAGAAACTGTAGGAGTAAAATTTGTAATTAATTTAGTTAAACAATCTGATGTTAAAGAATTATATTTAATTGGAAATATTGCAGAGCTCGGTTCATGGAATCCAAAACAAGGAATAAAACTTGAAAAAATAAATGATAAGAGATATGAAACTAATATTTTAATTCCAATTAATACAATATTAGAATTTAAGATAAGTAAAGATAAAACATGGTATGGTGTTGAAAAAGGTATTTTTAAGGAAGAAATTAGAAATCATGCTTATTTTATCAACAGAGATGTTATTATTGAAGATAAGATATTTAATTTTAGAGATGAGAAAAGATAATCCAAAATTATCTTTTTTTTACATTAAATCTTATAATTAAGCAATTTTTTACATATTATGACATAACTTGCATAAGGGTAAAATAAAGATTTTTTCTATTAATGTCGAAGTGGTTTTAATTAATAAAAAATTAGATATAATCGTACTTGTTTTGGAGGTTTAAGTATGGGGTTATCAGTAAATATATGTATTAAAAAAAATACAATTATCGCAAGATTAAATGGAGAGTTAGATGAGAGTTCAATTACTGAACTAAGAGTTAAATTAAATGAAGTAATAAATAAATATGATATTAATAATATTATATTTAATATGAAAAATTTATCATTTATGGATTCAAGTGGTATTGGATTAATAATTGGTAGATATAATCAAATACATAAAAAAAATGGACAAGTTATTTTATGTGAATTAAATACAGCAATAGAGAGAATTATAACGCTATCGGGATTATTAAAAATATGTACATTGAGAGATAGTGAAGAAAGCGCAAGATGGTTTTTGGAGTGTGTAAAATGAATAGCATTAGCATAAAACTAAAAAGTATAAAAGATAATATAGGAATTAGTCGTAACATAATTGGGATAGTGGCTTTAACACATAATCCTACTATGAGCTTTTTAAATGAGTTAAAAACGATAGTTTCTGAAGCAATCACAAACTGTATAATACACGGATATGGTGGAAGTGGAGATTTTGATATTTATTTAGATATTAAAACAAATGAAGAGGGTATAGAAATAGTTATTACTGACTTTGGGATAGGGATAGAGGATGTAGAACTTGCTAGAACTCCGATGTTTTCAACAAAAAAATCTGATGATAGAAGTGGACTTGGATTTACAATTATGGAAATTTTTTCTGATGAAATTGAAATTGAAAGTAAACTTGGAAAAGGAACGAAAATAAAAATACTTAAAAAATGGAATTAATGTATAATCATCTAATAATGTTTCAAAATATTATTAGGTGATTTTTTATGCATATTAAGAAAGAAAAGTATCAAGAATTATTAAAAGTAGAAAGAGATTATAAACAAATAACAAAAAATTTCTTAGCTTCATTTATTATGGGAGGATTAGTATGTTTACTAGGACAATTAATTCTAACATTATATACAAGTGTCTTTAATCTAGAAACAAATACTGCTAGAGCATTAATGGTAGGAACGATGGTCTTATTAGCTGGAATTTTATCAGCCATTGGTGTTTATGATAGATTAGGTCAAATTGGAAAAGCCGGGACAGTAATACCAATCACAGGGTTTGCTAATTCAATGGTCTCATCAGCAATGGAATATCGACCTGAAGGATTTATTTTAGGACTTGGAGCTAATACATTTAAACTTGCTGGAACAGTTATTACATTAGGTGTTGTATCAGCCTATTTAGTTGGATTAGTTAGATATTTATTTGAGGTGTTACTATGAAACATGGAAATCATTCTTATACATTTGAAAATGTTTATTTAAATAATACAGGAACAGCTGTAGGACCAAGAGAAGGTCTTGGACCACTTGCTAAATCATTTGATAAAATATATGACTCATTACGTATGGATGAAGATAGTTTTGAACAAGCAGAAATTAAATTACAAAGAACTGCATTAGATGTTTTATTTTCAAAAACTCTCGAATTAGAACGAAATATTGATATTGCATTTGCAGGAGATTTAGTAAATCAAGATGTTATAAGTAACTACACATTAAGAAATTATGATATTCCCTTTTGTGGAGTTTATGGAGCATGTTCAACGTCAGTATTAAGTATGCTTATGGGTAGTTTAACTATTGATGGAAATAATGCAAAAAAGGTTATTTCTATGACAAGTAGCCATAACGCAACAAGTGAAAGACAGTTTAGAAATCCAACTGAATATGGTGGAGCTAAAAATATTACTTCAACATTTACAGTTAGCGGCGCTTGTGCAGCTTTACTATCAACAAAAAAATCAAAAATTAAAATAACTAAAGGTACAATTGGAAAAGTAATAGATGTTGAATTTAAAGATTCTACTGATATGGGTAGAGCTATGGCTCCTGCCGCTTGTGAAACGTTACTTCAACATTTTGATGATTTTAAAGCTAAACCAAGTGATTACGATTTAATAGTTACTGGAGATTTAAGTACGTTTGGAAAAGAAATAGTTCAAAATGTTTTAGATATCGAATTTGGAACTGTAACTAATTATAATGACTGTGGCTTAATGATTTATGATTTAGATAATCAACAAGTATTTGCTGGTGGAAGTGGATGTGCTTGTTGTGGAGTTGTTTCTTATGGATATATATTCAAAGAAATGCTTGAAGGAAGATTAAAAAAAGTGTTAATATGTGCTACTGGTGCTTTAATGAATACTAACATGTCTTTACAAAAAGAAAGTATACCAGCAGTTGCTCATGCGATTGTTTGGGAGGTAGTATAAAATGGTCTTTATTTATGCATTTTTAATTGGTGGATTAATTTGCGCTATAGGACAATTAATTCAAGATTTATTTAAGTTAACTCCAGGACACATTACCGGTATTTTTGTAATGTTAGGTACAGTATTAGATTTCTTCAATTTCTATGATAAATTAATTGATTTTGCTGAAGCAGGAGCATTACTTCCAATCACAAGCTTTGGGCATAGTCTAATTCATTCATCTATGGAAAAAGCTCATGAAATTGGTTTTCTAGGCCTATCAAAAGGAATGTTTTTTACAACAAGTGATGGAATAGTTTGGGCAATTATTTTATCAGTAATTATCGGATTATTATTTAAACCAAAAGGATAGTTTAAAAGAGAAGAAATTCTCTTTTTTATTTGGAATAGAAGGCTATTTATGATATAATCATAAAATAAATGAGGTGTTATTTTGCGTAATTATCTAAAATCCAATATGTACGGAGCTTTAATTAGTTATTTTTTAATTATGTTTTTAGTTGCATCATTAGTTGCTGCTATATTAGCAAGTATAATAAGTAACTTTTACGATATACCTTATATTGATTTAATAAATGCTTCTACTAAATTATCAATAGACGAAAGAACTAACGTTTTTAGCGCTAAAATATTTAGTTTTTCTAGTTTTGTATCTTATACAATGCTAATAATTTTTGTACCATTTTATTCAAGAGATTTACTTTTACTAGATTATAAAGAAGTAAAAGTAAATAAATGGAAATACATTATTATTACTTTAATAATGGCAGCTTTATTTTATGGCTTTAGTGAATTGCTGGAAGAAATAGCAATATGGTTAAAAGCAAGCGATAGTCAAAATCAAGAATCAATTGTTAACATGTTTAATAATGGTTATTTAATTTTAACATTTATATCTGTTGTTATATTTGGACCAATTGTTGAAGAAATTGTATATCGTAAAATTATTTTTAAAGTTTTTGAAAAATATAAAAATATTATTCCATTGATATTTTCTAGTGTTTTATTTATGCTAGCACATATGTCAGGGGATAATGGTGGTTTTGTTAATTGGTTAATTATTTGTATACCTTATTTAGGATCGGGACTTGCTTTAGGTGGAATGTATCTTTTAAGTAAAAAGAATATTTATCCAGTTATCATTGTTCATATAATTAATAATTTAATTAGTTTTATTTTAATAATAACGTAATGTGGTGGGAAAATGGGATTAAGGGCAGAAGAAATTGTAGAGTTTTATCAAATTGCAAATGAGATAATTGATAATGAAATTTTTCAAACATTGAAATTACATAATAAAAATAAGAAGTTAAATTTATATGAATATTCAATAATGGTTGCTAAAAGATGTTATTTGGAAGTAAAGAATAAAGATTTAAATGTTGAAATGATGGTAAGAGGATCATTATTATCCAGTTATTATAATTTAAAAAATAATACTATTGATAATGTAAAAAAATATTTTAAAATTAATTTTTTAGAAGAAAACATTATTAAATGTTCTAATTGGCCGTTTTGTTTTATTAGGCCAAAATATAAAGAAGCTAAAATATTAATAAAAGTTAAAAGAAAATATTTTTTTAAAAATATATTTAAGAGAAAAGAGGTATAGCAATGTTTAAAAAAGAATTAAAAGATTTTAATATGAATGTTTTTAATGAATTAAAAGACTCATGGGCATTAATTACTGCTGGTGGTGTTGATGATTTTACATGTATGACGGTTAGTTGGGGTGGATTTGGGTACCTATTTAATAAAAATGTTTGTTATTTAGTAGTTCGTCCAACAAGAAATACATATAAATATTTGGAAAATAATGAAAGATTTACTTTAAGCTTTTTTGAGGATAAATATAAAGATGCTTTAAGTATTTGTGGAAGTGTTAGCGGCATAGATTGTAATAAATATGAAAAAGCTAATTTAACACCTGTTTATGATATTGATAATAATATTTATTATGCGAAAGAAGCAAAATATGTTTTCAAATTAAAAAAGATCTCTTATCAAGATTTTGATCCACAAAACTTTTTAGATAGTAGTTTAGAAAAGCATTATCCACTTAAAGACTATCATAGAATGTATATTGCTGAAATAACTACATTGTTAGTTGCTGAAGATTAATATGAAAATGATTTATTGTCCTACTTGTGGGAAATTATTAACAAGTAAAGAAATTGGCGATGAAGGATTTGTTCCGTGGTGCGATAATTGTCAAAAAGGAGTTTTTGATATAGCGTATCCCTGTGTCATATTGATAGTGGAAAACGAATATAAAGAAATATGTGTTATTGAGCAAAGCTATGGGCATAAAAAGCCAGTTTTAGTTGCTGGTTTTGTTAAATATGGTAGTGATGTAGAAACAACAATTAAAGAAGAAGTTTTAGAGGAAATAGGACATGAAGTATTAGAATATAAATATCTATATAGTTATTTCCAAGAAAATAGGGGTAACTTGATGTTAGGATTTATTTGTCATGTTAAGAAAAAAGAGTTTATTTTGTCAAAAGAGTTAAGTTCTGCTTTATGGGCAACATATGATGAAGCATTAGATCTTTTAAAAAATAGCACAATTGCTTTAAAATTATTGAAAGTGTATTTGGGTAAAGACAATGATTAAAAATATTTT
>JAVBOS010000173.1:0-3742 GCA_031550255.1 Anaeroplasmataceae bacterium
AAAAAGTTTTTGTGTCTCATCCTCGATTCTTTGAGTACCACCACCAACAAATCTAATATAACTACTTTGGCAGTTTGGACAACTACTAACATTATCAGTTTGATAGTTACAGTAATGACATTTTAACTTATTATTACTTTGATGATATGTAAGTGATACATCGCAGTGCGGACATTTTATTGTATGACCACATTCACGGCACATTACAAAACTTGAATAACCTCTTCTATTTAAGAACAAAATAGCCTGTTGTTTATTTTGAAGAGTTTTACTTAAGGATTTTTCAAGATCTTTACTAAAGATACTTTTATTTCCTTTTTTTAACTCCTCTCTCATATCAATTATATTTGTTTTAGGCATATCCTTTTGATTAGCTCGTTTTGTTAATTCTAATAATTTTATATGCCCATTCAATGCTTTATAATAGGTAGTAACATTTGGTGTTGCGCTTCCTAAAACTAAAGGACAATTGTGATATTTTGCTCTTTTGGCGGCAATAGTATATGCATCATACTTAGGATTTGTTTCTTGTATATAACTACTTTCGTGTTCTTCATCAATAATTATAAGTCCTAATTTTTTAAAAGGTGCAAAGATAGCACTTCTTGCCCCAACAACAATTTTTGCCTCACCTCTGTTTATTCGACGCCATTCATCGTATTTTTCCCCTATCGATAAACCACTATGTAGTATTGCAACATTTTCATTAAATCTAGCTTTTACACGTTCTACCATTTGCGGTGTTAACGATATTTCTGGAACAAGCATTATTGATTCTTTTCCCTTATTTAATGCTTCTTCAATAAGCCTTAGATATATTTCAGTTTTTCCACTTCCTGTTATTCCATGTATTAAAAATTCTTTATAAATATTTAAATTATTATTTATTTCACTAAATGTAGTTTTTTGTTCTTCATTTAAGGTAACTGCTTTATCAACATATGTTTTATTTATTCCAACTTTACGGTACACTTCTTTATCGTATAATGTTAGAACATTATTATTTATCAAAGTGTTTATTACACTACTAGAATATCCCATATCTTTTTGAAGTTCTAACTTGGGGACATCTTCACCTATTTCTTCTAGATAATCAACTAATTCTTGTCCCTTTTTAGATTTTATAGGTATACTCAAATCATTAAGACTTATCATTGAAATTGTTTTTTTATTTCCTTTATCAGAAATAACATCTTCAACAACAATACTTTTTTGAATTAAGGCCTTTTTTATTTCCTTTAAAGATGCTTCCATTTTTGTATTGAAAGGAATTTCTTTTTTATTATTAAATAATATTTTAAGCTCATCACTTAATAGATCAAAATTTAAAACTTTAATATTTTTTTTATATCTTACTTTTAATGCGCTTGGTATCATAACCTCTAAACAATTAATATAAAATGTAAAGTAATATTTTGTCATAAAATTAGCTAACTCAATAAATTCTTTTGATATTAATGGTGTAATATCTAAGATATCTGAAATACTTTTTAGCTTTGATTTATCATAATTACTTTCTTCTTTAATATTTATAACAAATCCTAAAAGACTTCTTTTTCCAAATGGGACTTTTACTCTTTGTCCTACTTCTAAGAAATCATCAAAATGTTTTGGAATTAAATAATCAAAACTTCTATTCACTTGGTTATTCTTTATATCTACAATAACTTCGCAAATCATACTTTTTTCTCCTAAAAAAATCCCATCAAAAGATGGGATAGTGTTTAATGTTATTCCATCAATCAAGTATTAGCACCTTGTCATTAGATAGGTTGCTGCAGGGTCATAAAGCTTGTCTCTCGCCTGCTCGTTATGGTTATTCTAAATTACGTATAAATTATATATTATTTTCATAAAAAAAACAAGTTTCTATTCATATTTTTTCAAAATAAAGTATAATATTCTTAAAGAAGGTGTAATAATGTTAAAAAATAATTACTTATTAAATATATATAATAATTTAGTAGAAAAAAATAAACATGAAACTGAATATTTGCAAGCAGTTTATGAAGTATTAGAATCTTTAGAACCCGTTATAAACAATGATTCATCAATTCAAAAAAATGGAATTATTGAACGTATTGTTGAACCTGATCGCTCAATTATATTTAGAGTACCTTGGGTAGATGATAATGGTAAAGTAAATGTTAATAGAGGTTACCGTGTACAATATAATAATTCAATCGGTCCATATAAAGGTGGTATTAGATTTCATCCTTCGGTAAATTTATCTATTATGAAATTTTTAGGATTTGAACAAACTTTTAAAAACTCTTTGACAACTCTTCCTATGGGTGGAGCCAAAGGTGGAGCAGACTTTGATCCTAAAGGAAAAAGCGATGGAGAAATAATGAGATTTTGTCAATCATTTATGGCTGAGTTGTATCGCCATATAGGTCAGTTCATTGATGTCCCTGCTGGTGATATAGGTGTTGGAGCAAAAGAAATAGGTTATATGTTTGGAATGTATAAAAAAATTCAAAATAACTTTGAAGGTGTTTTTACAGGTAAAGGATTATCTTATGGTGGTTCTTTAATTAGACCGGAGGCTACTGGTTATGGTTTATGTTATTTTGCTAGTGAATCTTTAAAAGTTATGAAAAATGATTCTTTTAAAAATAAAATTATTATTATTAGTGGTAGTGGAAATGTCGCTATACATGCAGCAGTTAAATCTACTGAATATGGTGCTGTTGTTGTAGCCATGAGTGATTCTAATGGTTATGTTTATAATCCAAAAGGATTAAACTTAAATGCCATACGGGAAATAAAAGAAATAAAAAAAGGACGTATTAAAGATTATTTAGAGTTTGATAAAGACGCTAAATATTTTGAAAATGGACGTATTTGGGAAGTAAAATGTGATATTGCACTTCCTTGTGCTACTCAAAACGAACTTAATTTAGATGATGCTAAAACATTAATTAAGAATGGTTGCATTGCCATATTTGAAGGTGCCAATATGCCTTCTACTAATGAAGCTGTGAATCATATAATTGAAAATAAATTATTATATGGTCCAGCTAAAGCTGCTAATGCTGGTGGCGTTTTAACTAGTGGACTAGAAATGACTCAAAACTCTATTAGACTTTCTTGGAATAAAGATGAAGTGAATGAAAAATTGGAACAATTAATGCGTAAGATATTTAACAACGTTTATTCTACAGCTTCTAAGTACGGTAATCCATACGACACAAGAATGGGAGCTAATATAGCTGGATTCTTAAAAGTTTCTGAAGCGATGAAAGCATTTGGAATATATTAAAATAATAACGAGTGAGACTTTTCCTCACTCGTTATTATTTTTTTTAAACTCTTTTATAAAACTAAATCTTTATAATGCATTTTACTATTTTTTTATTTTATCATCTAGTAGTGCTAATGTAAAATCAGCCCATGGATAATTTTTCATATATTCACCCATAAATAAGTTTATATATTTAGGCTCTCCTAAAATAAATCTATAATAATCACAATCAACTTTAGTTTTATCAATCGATACACCTAATCTACTTCTAACAATGATATCTTCAATTCCAAATGGCTTTAAAGACTTTATTAAATCACTTAGAAAAATTTGAATTTGTTTTTGTCTTGAACGATCATATATTCCATCTTCCCATAAAACATTGGCAATTTCCGCATTTCGTACACTACTTCCATTTCTATCAATTAAAAAAGCCAATAATTCTTTTGATTTATTCCTTAAAAATTTTATAGGCTTATTGTCATAAAATATTTC
>JAVBOS010000134.1:0-3936 GCA_031550255.1 Anaeroplasmataceae bacterium
CATCTTCTTTAAGTGTTAATTTTTCTTTTGCTATAAGCATAACTTGTTTTATTTTGTTTTTATTGCTTTCATAATCATCATCTTGCGTAGTATTAGGTATTAAATCTATTAATTCTACATCATTAACAACTAAATTTAAGGATACAAAAGTTTCTTTAGCTTGTCTTTTTAAAAATTTTATTTTTTCATTTTTCAAACATATAAAAAGATAATTATCAAAATTATCAATATGAATATTGTTTTTCTTTTGAAATTCAAATATAAAAATTAATAATTCTTGGCGAAGATCGTCCTTCATTTCTTGTCTAACATCTGATAATAAATAATTTAAAACATTGCTATAATCGTCATTTTTTCTTTGCATAGTTTTCCCTCCGTAAGAGTAAAGAGATAACTAACTAGCAAAAAACAACCATTAAATAAAAAAAAGTAAACGTCATAAAAAACGTTTACTTATATTTAAAAAATTGTATTACCTTTCTGAACACAAACATCAATCCTCTATCCCTATCCTCATAGAAGAAATATAGCAAAATTTACTGTCGATAAATGTCTAAGAAGGGAAATATAGTAAATAAGTTGTAAAATTAGTTGTTTTTTTTAAAAATTGAAATCTTTATTTTTAGGTGATTATAATGTTATTAAAAAACTTAATTTTAATTTGAATTACACAAATTATTCAAATGTTTTTTATTGTTTCCTAAATAGAAAACCAACAAAGCATTACGAAGAAAAAATTCGATTTAATAAAAATGATATTGATAAAACCTTCTTTTACATAGGAATACAGAAAAAAATTGTTAAAATTCTTTACAGGTTGTTTTTTATTAATTTAAATACTCTTTAATGGTGTCACTAGCAGTTGACAAAAACCATTAAGGAGGAAAATACAATGGGAAGTAATGCAAATGGTAGCTATGCCATAAAACAAAGAAAAATAGTATTATTGCAACACGGATTTAATGGAAATCAGGGTAGTTTTGCTAATCAAAATAATAAAATTAGGAGTGAAATATATGAGTTCATTTAATACAACAACAGCTATACAGGAAGTTAAATCAATAATTACAAAAAAACCTACAGTAGTATTATACCAAGGCGGTCTTGCTGATGAAGGATATGGCTTTATTGGAACTGTAAATAAAGTAGTTAATAAAAATACTAATAAACATGTTGCATATTCTGATGCTAATAAAAGTTCTGATGACACAATGATTGATATGTCAAATTTTGACGTTCAAACCAATTGTTTCTACGGATTAGATAATAATGGATATTATGGGAAGTCAGCTATATTGATGAGTGAGTTTAGAAATCAAATAGCGAATATTGTAACATTGCTTAAAGATACAAATAAAACAGTCCATGTAAGAACAAGATTGTCTTTTGTTTTAGGTACTAAAGATCCGTTTGACACTATTGATAATCAAAAAAAGAAGCTTATTTTTATTATAGATGCATTGAAGGCATATCAAATGGAAATAGAAGTTGTTTTAATTGGTCATAGTCAAGGAGGATTAGTTAATTTAGCAACTGCAGTTGAAAGGTCAAGTAGTATTAGTAGAATGATATCTATATCAACTCCTTATTCACCTGTAGGCATAGCAAAAGAATTGATGAATATCGCCTTTTTAGGATCGTTAATTGGAAAGAATATTTACACAATGCTTCAAGAAGACAAACAAACAGCTGCAAGATATAAGGCAAGTGTTGAAAACCTAGCTTCAAATACATTCTTTAAAGCTGTAAAAGATAAATGGAATAAATTAACAAATAGACCATCGCTAACAGTTATTGCGGGTGTTTCTGGTCATTTGCGAACAACTGTAAGTTATTTTGATGGCACTTCATCTACCATGAAGCAGTCATTTGATGGATTAGTAAACATTGAAGAACAATTGAGTATTAATTTTGCTGAAAAAATATCTTTATCAGATAAAAATTTACCTTGCTATGCAGCAAATGATTATTCAAAACCAGTATGTTACATGCAAGATGGATTCTATATGTCATGCAAAAAAAACTGTACATTGAGTAGTTTTAGTATGACTGATACACTTCTAAACGTTGGAATGAAAGCATTATGGGATTGGCTAAACGGGAAAAATATAGACTTTATGAAGTATCCGGTTGTAGTATCAATTTTTGATGGTGTAAGTCGAAAAAATTTGGAATATTCTCAATATAGAAATTATTATAATATTTATGCAAGTGATTACAGTCATCAGTTCATTAGATATTGCGATGAGACAATTGCTCTGATATCTTCAAAGTTACAATAAAATTTTAAAAATGAGTATTTGTGTGGTAAAATCATAGTAGAAAAGAGGCGTATGAAATGAAATTAAAAATTTTTGTACTTTTATTAATGATGCTATTTGTTTTTACTGGATGCGATAACACAAAATATTACTCAAGTAATAGTAAATGGCAAGTGAGTTATCCAAATGGTAATGAGACATATGATGAATACTTAAAATATGAATTAGAATTTGTTGAGTATACAGACTACTCAATTACTATAAAATATAACCAACTAGAAAACACTTATGACGAGAAAGTTACGCTTTGTATGGAACTTAGAGAATCTGATTATATAGAGATAAATGACGAAAAGACATTCCGTGATCCTTCATTACATAATGTCATACCACAGTCAGCGTACATAGTGCCATTAAATGAACAAGATACTATTATAAAATTTCATTTTGAATCAAGGATCACAACAGATAATAATGAGATTAAACTAACAACAAGCACTTGTATCTTATTACCAAGAGGATATGAGGATTTCCTTGTTTGTATTAAGTTTTATCTAAAAAATAAATAAAGAATACTTCAAGAGCATTTTAAATCAGTATTTTATTCTAATATCTTGAGGTATTCTTTATAGAATTTGATTAATTCTAGAAAGGAAAAATAATGAATAAAGAACTAGATTTAATACCTAATATTTCATATTCATATAAATTATTGTTTTCGTTTTATGACAATTATAGGAATAAACAAATATATAATGAGATAAAAACGGTGGTTTTAGGGCTTAAGCAAATCGAGGATGAGACAGATAATGAAATATTGATTTGTTATCAAATGTATTTGTTGATATTTTCAAGAGGATATAATGCTGAGTTTATAGTCTATTATAAAGAATATTTAAAAATAAATCCTAATACTATGAGTAATAATATAGAAAACTTGGAAGATATATTTAATTTTTCAAAAAAAGATGCTTTTTTATCAATAGTAAAATTGCAAAAATTATTGGATACTAAAGATATTTATTTTTGTTTTTTTGTTTTTTTGATTATGGTAAGAATAATTAATAAACATTTGAGTACATTAATTGTTTTGCCCAAAAACTTTCATAATGAATGTTCTAATTATCATGATGAATCTATTTTAAAATATTTTATTATGGGATGGCTTAGTGATTTTAAGATAAAAGGGCTTAGAAATTTAAAGAAAATAATTATGACAAAGTATATAGATGATAAAGATATTATGTTGAAAAATGGAATAGAAAATATTTATTTATTTGGTTCAATAATGACAAATGCCTATCATAGAGAAAGTGATATAGACTTAGTAATTAAATTTGAAAAAAATATTGATTTTATTAAAAAGAAAGAGATTGTAAAAAATATAAAAAAATATAATCTAGATAATTTTGGTAGAAGCACGGATATTCAAGAATACTTTGATTTTAAGGAATTTCATCCAAATTTAGAAATAGAAAAAATAATTTAAAATATCCTTAGTGAATATTAGTGAATATATCATTGAAATTAACTGAAAAGTTATTTGTTATTTTCAAGATATATTTTATATAGTACAATCATAAAAAAGGAGAAAATAAAATTATTAAAAATTTTAATGAGTTATATGTTTATTATTATTTTAACTTTAACAGGTTATGATAAGAATGAAACATAT
>JAVBOS010000068.1:0-7756 GCA_031550255.1 Anaeroplasmataceae bacterium
AATGAAAGAAAAAGATATAGCCAACAAACTCGGAACTTCACCGCAAAACATTTCTAAAAAAATAAGAAATTCTATTAATAAAATAAGAAGGGAAATAAATATATGATTGATCAAAATTTAATAAATAATAATGATTTTCAACAAAATAAAATTAAAACGTTAAATAAATTTTTTATGCGTAGTATAATTATGGAATTATTATTTTCATTTTTATTTTTTTGTATTTCAATATTAGTTTTATATATTATCTCTATAAAAATTGAAATAAGCATTGAATTTAAAATTACTATAATATCTATTTCAATAACATATTTAACTTCGACAAGTAAAGATTTGATTAATAAAATACTAATGTTAGCTGAGTATAAAACTGAACTTTTAATTGAAGAGCAAAGAGCACTTAATAAAAATATCGGAATCGATGTAGATAAAATTAATCTTGATAATAATCATGAACAACAAAAATAATTTTACAATAGTATTATCTTTTGATAAAAAAACTAATGAAAAAATAACACAAATACAAAGAGAATTAATTAATTTAAATTGTTCAAATACAATTATAAAATTTTCTCCTCACTTGACTATTGGTGATATTGAATCAGTATCGTATAAGGAAATAAATGATAAATTAATTTCGATTTTAAAAAATACTAAAGTAATTAATTTAAACTTTGTTTCTTTTGGGATATTTCCTGCAAATAATAATTTTACTAAAAGTGCTGTTTTATTTTTAACACCTGCGTTTAATGATGAATTACAATGTATTTTTAATATTATCAAGACTACTTTTATTGGTAATTTCAAGAATGAACATGCTTATAAAAATGAATTTGTATATCATTGCAGTTTAGGCATATTTAAAAATGACAATAAATATAAAATAATGAATTATATATTTTCTAAAAAAAATTTCTTATTAAGTGCAAAAGTCGTTTGTTTAGATATTTTTTTTAATAATATATTATATAAAAAGTATTATCTACAATAAAAAACGAGCATAGAAAATTCTATGCTCTTAGTATGTTATTAAATTAAAGTTTAATATTATATTCATTTATAAGTTTAATAAATTGCTCACCATATTGTTCATACTTGTATGATCCTACTCCTGAAACACTTAAAAATTCATCTTTATTCTTTGGCATCTTTTCAGCCATATCTTTTAAAGTTGAATCATGAAAAACAATATATGCCTGGATTGCCTTTTCTTTCGCAATTTTTAGCCTTAATTCTTTTAATTTATAAAATAAATCATTATTATAATTGAAGTTTTTAGCCTGTACATTTTTCTAGCGTGATTTTTGTACATTTTATCACAGTGATTAACAATAATTACTTTGTATTTTTGACCATATTAAAAAGACATTCTTACCTACCCTTTATTGGGAAGTTTCGAATGTTGTTGTTTTTCTTTGTTCGCCTACCTACCTACAAACTACCTTGTTTTGGAAAGAGGCAAAACAGAGAATTTGCATAAAGCATTTTCTCTGTTTCCAATTTAACTTTATAGCGTAAGTTGTCATGTTTCCCAACTTATTTTATGGTACTAGATTCACGTGTGTCCTTTTTACATTTCTTTTCTCTTAAATTTTAATCTTAATTTCTTTAAAAATTTGTTTTTTTGAATAGTAACTTTCATCTTTTCCCAAAATGATTTTGTCTTTCCTTTAACTTCGTCAAATCCTTCTTTTCTATAACGCATAATATAAATAATTGATGCTGCTAATATTATTAAGGCTAACAATACTAAGATAAAACAAATCCAATCTTTAATAAAGAACAATGAAATAAATGTGATTAATCCATAAACTAATGTTGTTAAAACATCAATGATTTGTCTTTTTACAAAACAAGCTAATAGCACTAATAAACCAACATGAAGTAAAGCAACAATTAGAATCCACCAAATATGATTATGAGATTTTCCTTGTGAAAATCCAATTGCATAACTACTGAAACGTTTTGTATGAAGAATTAAACTAGAACCGTCTTCTGATAATTCTAGGTACTCTCCATATTGATTTATCGTACTGCTTATTTCTTCAACTTGTCCATCATGATATCTATAAATTACATAATTATGTCCGTTTAATAATTCATTTGATAACGGAATATAAACAGTAAGCAAAGAATTAACTTCGGTAATTCTAGTATTTACTTCATTTCCATCTGCCTTTGTTAAAAATACATACATGCTTAAATCAAATAAATCTGTTAGCTTTCTATTAGATTTATTTGCATTGATTCTAATATCTATGTATTCTTGTGAATCACTTGCACTGCTGTTATTTAACATAACTACTTTAACGTCGATTGTTCCACCGTTTTTAACTGCATCTATTTCACCAACAGAGACAATACTTCCTTCTCCAAATACAATATCTTCTAATCCATCTACTACAATTTCTGGTAATTTTTCATCAATTTCAATTATTGTATTTAAACGGTAACCAACTAATATTATATCTCTAACAACATTATTATTGTAGATACTAGCTAGGTTTGTTTGAACATACCCATCTTTTGTTAATGCAACAATGTTGTACACTCCATTTGGAATATTATTAAATCCATAGTACCCTTGATTGTCTGTTTCTGTTTCAATAACATATTTTGTTCCTGCTTTTACGATAATAACTGCATTTTTTACAACTTTACCATCCTCACTATATACTGTTCCTGATAAGTTATATACTTCTGCAACATGCTTAGCATAAAGAGTAGTATCACTATTTACTACATCTGTATCAAAGTTCCATAATCTCGTCATTGAACTGTTACTATACCATCCTAAAAAGATGTATCCATTTTTGCTTGGATTATTTGGTCTAATAACATGTCCGCCAGCATTAATATTTTGCGTTGATATACTAATACTAGTATTTGTTTTAAATTCAACCTTGAAAGTGGTGTTATTTGAATTACTTTCTTCCCATCTTGCGTAAACAGTAAAATTTTTAGATGGCATCGTAGAGAATATATACTTATTAATCAAAGTATCGTCACTATACCAACCAATAAACATGTAACCTTCACGTATCGGTGATACTGGGGCAATTAGATTTGTCCCGACATTTTGCGATATACTATTTATTGTACTTCCACCTAATGTATCAAATGTTATTGTGTAGGTATTTGCATTCCATTTAGCGTATAATGTAACATCTTCTGCTGGCATAACAGAAAATATATAGGCATTAACAAATGTATTGTTATCAAAATACCAATCAATAAATGTAAACCCATTTTTGATGGGGTTAACTGGAGCGGTAACGCTTGAATTAAATTTTTCAGTAACATTACTTACTTTACTTCCTCCATTGCTATCAAATGAAATAGTATATGAGTTTTCCACCCAACTAGCTGTAAATGTCTGTACTCCTGTAGAACCTGTGGCTATTACTCCGTTATTTGACCATCCATTGAAAGTATAGCCAGATTTTGTTGGTTCTTGTAAAGTGATCAAAGCACTTTCAATTGTATATGAACTTGGATTTATTGTATGATTTAATCCTCCACCTAAGTTATAAGTGATATCGTAAGGAGTTGGTATCCAATACGCTGTAAATGTTTGTACACCTGTAGAACCTGCTGCTATTACTCCGTTATTTGACCATCCACTGAAAGTATAACCATGTTTTGTTGGTTCTTGTAAAGTGATTAACGCACTTTCAATTGTATATGTGTTTGGATTTGATGCGTGGTTTACTCCATCATCTAGGTTATATGTGATTTCATAACCTGCTATTGACCATTTAGCATACAATTTTTTATCACTTGCTGGCATAGTTGTAGATGTAAACTGTGTTTGTAGCCCAATATCAGAATACCAGCCATCGAAAGTATAACCTAATTTTGATGTTGTAGGTATCGATAAATCTGTTCCAAAGTTTTGAGCAATGGAGTTAATAGACGTTCCACCATTTGATTCAAAAGTTAACGTATATTGCTTAATCGTCCATTGTGCAAATAGATTTGTATTTGATGTTTTATCCCATGATGTAACAGCTGATGATCCATCTGCGGAATAATATTTTTTTCCTCCGCTTACTTGATCAAAGTATCCTTCAAAAGTATATCCTTCCTTAGTTGGAACTGCAATTGAAGGCATAGTTGCACCTGTAAGAATATATTCACGCGAGTAATCATCACTTCCATCATTATAAGTGAATTTAACTTCTGACTTTACTATTAATGTATAAGAATTACTCGATGAAGAATAATTGTTATCACCTGAATAAGTTGCAGTGATAGTTACCGTCCCTGATTTAAGAACGATCACTTTTCCACTACTTTGATTTACAGTTGCAACTGTTGTATCACTAGAACTAAATGACAATGTCCCAGCATTGGAAACCGTCACTTGATTGAGATATTCAGTATTACTAATTCCATCAATTTCAAGAGTAGAATTTTCAAACACAATTGTTGTTGATGCTTTAGTAATTTTCCACTCTATCGATATCTGCTCAGTACTATCATCACTCCATTTATACCCTTCATTCAGAGTACAAGTTAGGCTATAAGTACCAACATTTGTGGCGCTAACATCATTTGAAACAGTATATTCATCACAAGTCTCTATCCCAGTGCTAATTGATTTTCCAGTATAGGCAAATGTATTAGGTGATAATGTCGGTTTGTCAACTTCTTTTACTAGATTAATCTTTAGTGCAGTATCTGGATCAGAGGTATAACCAGTCAAACCTAAATAAAATCTTGTCCCTATTTTTTGAGTCGCACCATAAAATGCATTCCTAATTTCATAATAAATTCTCCCCTGTGAATCAATATTAAGATCATCAATGCTTTGAGGAGAATAAAATTCAAATTCATAATTTGACCAGGCAAGAATATTTGATGACGAATACCCTGGATTTATAGTTGCGTGAGTAACCTTGTTAAGTTTATTTAACTCAAAAGATACATTATCTCCCGATGAAAGATAGTATCGATTATTTTCATCCTGTAATACTGCGATTGTGCTCTTACAATTTCCACCATTCAATTTATTTTTAGTTCCTGTAAACACAATAGCATAGTTATTGTAAAAACTAAATCCGATGGAACTTAACTGTTCTTGAGTTGGGATAGCATCAGCCGCAGTAACATTTATTGCATTAACGACAAATGTATTCACAGCTAAAAACGACATGAATGCCAATATTAAAAATGAAAATTTTTTCAGTATTTTTTTAAACATATTTTTACCTCTTTTTTCGTATATATTATATCACAAAGTATTTATTTCAGCAAATATCTACATAATATGAAAATGTATTCACTTGGTATTATACCATAAGTTTTAAAAATGCTATTTAGGTTGTTAATGTAATATATACTTATTTGTTTATATACATCTAATAATATTTTATTATTAAATGTATTATATTGTTTTATAACAAAAATTTTTCTTTAATCATTTTAGCTACATCGTCTGGAGATGCAATGAAACAAGATGGTATGACTCACCACCTCTTTCCATGCTAAAGAATGAAAATATTGTGGCAATTTACTTCTTCAAAAATACGTTACCACAGACTTACTATCACACGAAAGAGTTAAAAATCAAAACCTAGTTCCAATGTATCATATTGAAGATAGCCATGAACCGATAATTGATAAAGAAACTTTTAACTTAGCACAGCAAATTATGAACGATCGAAGAAACACTAAAACTGGTGAAGATAAAAACCTTAGCAAATATAATAAACGTTATCCATTAAGCGGAATTGTATATTGCGGTAAATGTGGCAGAACGCTTAAAAGGCGATACTGGAACTATGGCACTGATGTCAGTAAAGTTATGATGCAATGTGGTGGTTACTTAGAAGGTAAAGCCAACTGCTCTGCCAAAGCAATTGAATCGATTTTGATTGAAAAAGCTGCCATTGAAGTTATTAACAAATATTTTTTATCAAACATAGATATTATTAACGAACTTTATCGCTCGATATTATCGGCAGTTGATGTAAGTGAAACTGCATTTAAAATTGATGAAATCGCTAATGAGATTATTGATATCGAAAATAAGATGAGTTCATTGGCTGAGATGAAGTTAGAAAATCAAATCACAAAAGAATTATATTCAATTAAATTTCATGAATTAAATAATGAACTGCATAAAAAGGAAATCCTTGTAAAAGAATTAAACAAGGAAAAAGATATTAATTTTGACAAAAACCAAAGAGTCGCTAAAATGAAAAAAGCACTTAAGGAAAAAAATCAAATTGATACTTTAGAAGTGGATGTTCTAAGATCATTTATTTATAGAATTATTACTATAAACAAAGAAAATATTATATTTTGTGTTTCAGCTAATAAAGCTTACAGTGATAAAGAATTTACAGAAAAAATAAAAGAATTCATGGATTATCCATCAATATTCGATGGGAAAATAATAAGTGATAACAAGAAAAAAATATTGAAATATAAGGTAATTTCGATTTAATTGTTTAATTAAAAATATGTTTCCTAATACAGCAGAACATTGTAATTTTCCGTTTTTTATGTTTCCTGTTTCAACAAAATACTAGCCAAAAATAAAAAAGCCAATAATGAGTTCAGAATCCGTCTGTTTCTCGATTATTGGCTTTCATCATTTTATTTGTTTTCTATCATAAAAGATGCTTTTTCACTATGTTTTGCATCGTTTTTACATATGTAAGGTATTATTTCGAAGAAATTTTACTCAGCAATACGATTGTCTCGACGTGCATAAGAAGACCGCTACTGCTAATTTTTCATACCCTTGAGGCTATGGAAGTGCTGTATTTGGTAACACTTAGTAACTATCAAATTCCCTTACAACTAAAGGCTTTTCTCGTTTTTTCATAATCTAACAATATTTATTAGTGTCAACAGTTAAGAATTTCATTTTATTGTAAGTGTAGACATTTCAATTTCATTATTGCCATCTTTTAGTAATTAGTGAAATCGCAGTTTGCTTAAATTTGTCAGTATTATTTATAATATTGTTTTCAAGCTTGCCAAAGTTACAGTTTCTCTATCTGTAGACTTTCAAACGAACATAAAAGTTGACAGTGCGAACATTGGTAGTACTATTCTGGGCAAAGCAGTGTAGACAACTGTTTTTCCATGATTTTCCGAGGCTTTTTCGTTTTTCTATTTTCATCACGATTTTTAAAAACCATCAATATATACATACAGCTGATTAGCTATATATACGTCCATTGAGTTTTCATATCAACTTAACCTAGGACATTTCTCTTTATAAAATCTCTATTAACTTAGTTTTTGTGGCAGTTTTCCGGTTTTAATCCATTCATTTAAAGAATTGTAATTTTCTCCTTCAAAAGCCCATAGTTTTTCAATGCCTGTTGTAGTATTTCTTAATTCTATTACTGGATAAATCATTAAATATTCTTGCCTATCAAATTCATAATAATCTTCAATAAGAGGTAAGATTGCACATTTGAAATTATTAATACCGGATGCTAGCCCTATTTCCCATGGACACCATTTCGAATCTTTTGAACTCTTTGAGTGAATATAAACCAAAGAATCACATTTTTTCATAGCAAAAATCAACTTTTCGGCAGTAACTTTATTAACATTTTTTCTCGAAAATGAATTATCAATGAAATCAGCATAAACGGAAAAACCATGTTTTAAAAGCAATTGATAAATTTTTTTCGCATAATCGATATCATAAAAACTATACGAAAGAAATATATCATAATGTGACTTTATTGAATTTGAAAAATTGTAGGAATCATGAATTACTTTTTTT
>JAVBOS010000031.1:0-12728 GCA_031550255.1 Anaeroplasmataceae bacterium
ATATTCAATTTGTTCATTAGTTAAATTATTTAATTGGCTATATAAATTAATATCACTATTTAAAATATTATTATTGCGTATATTAGAATGACCTAAAAAATAATCTATTGAGCAATTGAAAAAATTGGAAAAAATCTTCAGCGTATCAGCCGTAAAATTTCTTTCGCCACGTTCAAGCATAGCAATATTAGAGTATGACATTCCTATTTTTTCTCCAAGTTCAGAAATTGTAAGATTTTTTTCTTTACGTAATTGCCTTAATCTAGACATGCTACACCTTCTTTATAATTAATATTTTACAGCAAGGAGACAAGTAGTGCAATTTTTAGCACAACAAGTGCAATAAAATCTTGACTTAATAAAAAAAAAGTGTTATATTAAAATTAATAGCACTAATAGTGCAATAAAATTAAATAAGAAACAACTTTTTTTATAGAATCTCATTGCACTATTAGTGCAATACTCTATTAACAAAGAGTCAAGCATTAATACATAGTATTTATAAAGGGGTGTTGTTTATGGAAGAAATAAACATGAGGGAAGAAGTAGAAGTAAATGGAACACAAGTAGTCTTTAATTCGGGAAAAGATGTTACCTTAGAAAAAATAGGCAATTATTTTTATAAATTCTATATGAAAAAATTATTGTCAGGAGAAATGACTATAGAACAAGTAATGTTGTTAGGTGTATACAAAGAGGAAATACCAGAAGATCAAAGATTTTATAAAGATAAAAATACTATCTCTAATTGAAATAGCGTTATTATATGTCAAGCTAAAGAAATTATAAACAAATAATCTATAAAACAAAAATATAAATATATCCGGTCAAATAACATTCATTTAGTCATAAAGGCCGGTATGGGTGTTTTTTGTTTTAAACATAAGTTAAGGTAGGTGAAAGAATGGAAAAAATTAAAGCACATTTACAATTATTAGTACAAATATTCTTAAATCGAAATTAAAATAAGAATTAACATTTGTAATCCGGTCAAAGATAGAGCATTTGTTTGTGCCACCCAGACAATTTTAAAACGAATGCTGTATCTTGCCCTTATAGAAAGGTAAGAGAAAATGAAAATATTATTAGCAAAAAAAAGAAATAAAGGATTATTTATATTTATAAATGGAAAAGAAGTGCAATATGTAGTTGCTGAACTATTTGATGAAGATTTAAACAAAGCAATAGGATCTGATATAGAATGTTGGCAAAGCGGTGCTTATTTTGGATATAATACAGAATCTTTAAAAAAAGCAATTAAGTGCTTAGTAGAACAATAAGCGTATGAAAACTGACTTAACATTAGAAATAGAACAAGCTTTAAGAACATTTGATTGTGAAACTTTATCAGGATTTAAATTAAATCATAAAAGAGACTCAATTAGAGTTTCTGAAGTAACAGTAGCTAACAGTAACACACGATCAGGAATAGTTGATTTCATGAGGCTAGAAGAACATACAGTTGAAATAGACAAAATTAATTTATGTTGGTTGAACTGGCGAGCTGATGGAGCACATTGTGAATTAAAAATACCTAAAGGATCTAGAAGAAAGAAATGCGACCAGACAAGTTGTAAATTTAATAAAACGGAACCAGTCGAAGAACATCACATGTTAATTACAGCCATGGAAATAAAAGTAACATTAAATGATTTTAAAAGTAAGAATGGCCATAATTTTATAGGTAATGTAAATTATTATGTAATACCAGATTGTTTATTAACTGATATCAAAGATTTAGTTGCTGAAGATATTGGAATAATTACTTATGGCAATAAACAACTTATTGAAGTAAAACAATCGAAATATGTAGAACTGATTTTAAAAGATAAATTAGAATACACATGGAGCATTTTGAAAGCTACACGTAAAAATAGAAATACTGGTATAAACAATCAGTGTAGAAAATTGAGGAGATATTAATATGAACTATAATTATTTTATAGATCCAAATATGGAAATAACGAATATAGACTTTCTAAAAGTAAAGATACACCAGTAAGTTTGAGAGTTAATGATGACTTTATTTATATAGTTGATAAATATATACGTAAGAATTATTTTGAAAATAGAACGAATTTCATAATACATTGTGTATTAAAGGAAATTTTTAATAACATATCTGAAGAACAAAAGGAAGAAATATTGGTTGATTATACAAAAGCGTAAATACATTCTGCAGTATGTATATACATAAAGATCTTGTTGTATATACATTACCAGGATAAATTAGGAGAAATGACATGATTGTATGGCAAATAATTATAGCAATATCTTTAGTAATAATATATTTTTATTTTCTTACTAAGCACGAGCGCAAGGAGAAAAAAAAGTAAAAAAAATATTAAATTCAGTATCAATTGTTGAGTTTGCAATTCACTTAAAAAAATTAGAAGATATTGATCGAAGAATCGCAATTAAGCTAATTGAACTAATTAATGGACTATCTAATAATGATTTTGCAATAGATGATTTACCTGTTGCTGAAACTGAAGAAGAAAATCAACAATACACAATTTATGATTATGAAAGTGTTGATACTTATAAATAAAACATGAATAAAAAGCCACTAGAGTAAAACCTAGTGGCTCAATGATTTGCATATTTCAAGCAAAGTATAAGTAGCTCTTGACCGGATCGCTTATATTTTGCTTGAAGTATACAAGTACTTCACTATTTTTTTCATTCCAGGAAGAGATAAAGTCTCCTTATAGATTCTCTTCTTGGTCTCCTTGTTTGTATTATCTGGAGTTCTTATCCCCAATCCCTATAGAACTTCAGATAATGCAAATAAAAAATAAAGAAAGGAGTAACCAATATGTCTAAAACAACATTAAAGAAGATGTCAAAAAAAGAGTATTTTGAGCATTGGAATAAAGAAAAAGAAGCTAGAAAAGAAAAAATAGCTAGTGGAGAAATAAAGACAATAGAAGCGATTGATATGGATTATATTGGATTATCTCTTTTTGAATATCTAAGAAATCCTTTTATTCCATTATGGCAAAAGATATTGTATTACCACATTTACTGGCAAGCTAAAAATCCTGAGAAAGTAAATTTCATGAAATATCAAACAATAATAGATTTTTTTAATATGACAGGCCAATATAAGTTTATTAAGATTAAACGCAAGGAACGAGCTAGAACAAATAGTAAAAAGATACTAATTACATCAGATAAGAAGCTAGCGGACGAGCTAGGACCTGAAAATGCAATTTATGATGAAAATGGATATGTTAAATGGGGTAGCTATAGAAATGCCGTTAAAGAGCTTAGAAAACGTGAATTAATATTAGCCGAATATGAAACAGGAAAAAAAAGAGATGCTGTAGATCCAAAAAAATGGATATACAGAAAAATCTACCTTAACTATGAAAAAATAACTCAATATGTTCGTATGATGGATGAAGAAGAGATAAATCAAGAGTTTCCAGAAAAATCATGGGAACGTAAGTTTACTAGTAATCCTTTTTATGCATGTAAAACTTTAGCCGAACAAATTTGGAAGAGCATGAAACAAGCAGCTAGAGAACGTTGGGAATCTTTCCAACAATTTTATTACGATTATATTGCTAGAGGAACATATAAGTATTTCAGATATACAACAAACTCATATATATTAGATAAAGTCCCATTATCTAAAATTAATCACCAGGAGGAACAAGGTAAGCAGATAATGCGAGACTATATGTCATTGCTGAAAGCTGAAGAAAAGCGTTCTAAACGAGTTTTAGCACGTTTAGCAAGTGAGAGGCTAAAGAATACTCCAACATTAACAAAGGAAGATTCAGATGCGCTAGATCAATTAAGAGCAACAGTGAATGGAGTAAAAAAAAGCAGTAAAAAATACGACTGTTGGAACAAAAATGAGTTAAAGGGACAATAAGAACAAGTAACCACTTTTTAGTGGTTATTTCTAATTTAGCAAATTAAGAACCATATTTTAAGTATTAAAGCACTTATAAATATGGTATTTTTTTTGTTATAAAATAGGTAAAATCTACCTATAATAGCGGTAAAATGTATTAGATTAAATGACTTAATCTATTATGATTTTGTACATAATAATACATATAATAGTCTTTTTTTAACTTAACAAAGCCAGTTGCTGTCGCACCTGTCTTGTTAATCAAATCACGCGCGCAAGGCGCTTTTTTTTAGAAGGATGAAGCTGAAGCTTCTTATTAATTAAATGAAAAGAAAGTGTAACATCAAACATCACACCGTGATGTCTGAGTTCCAAACCTACACTACAGTTACTGCTTTTTGAAAAGAAGAGTTAAGATATGGCCTCTTACGGGCCATGGCCTGTTAGTTTTGTAAAAATGATACTTTATTCGTTCATGGAGTGATTACAGGCTTAGCTTATGTTTAGGCATATAGATAATCATACTTAAGTAAATGCTTGAGTATATTTACCAGTTACATGCAACTGTAGTTAATGCTTGTTTATAGTATATCCAGGATTAGTAGTTTATTTATTCAGACATTTACGATATATAAATTAGAATCGTTAATCAAATATTATAGTTTATACTGTACATTTACACTAGCTATTAAAAGAGCGTGCGGCGATGTGCGTATTAGCAATCGACATGTACTAGGTATTGATTTATTTATTTTCGTTTGCTATAATAAAGATACATATAAATACTGGGTGAGTAAAAGTTGCTATTAGTAACTTTTATTTACCCATTTTTTTATTTATAAAGAAAATTAAAATTAATCCGGTCAAAATTTTATCGCCTAGGCGGTATTATTTGTCGGATTTTTTTGTTTTTAGGAGGTAATGCCATGTAGGAAATGAAGATGGAAAGTTGAAAATTAAGAAAGAGGTGTAAAAATGAAAATAAAAAGATTTATATATATGATCACTATATGTATGGGATCATTTGTAGCAATAGTTAGTATAAATACAAGTAGTGTGTCAGCAGTTGACATAGCAAGTTCTAGTAAAACTACACTTAGCACTGATGAGTCTAATATTAAAGACAAAGGCTTAAGAGGTAATTGGACTATTGATGATGCTCTTGTTTATATAGGTAAAAATCCAAGTGATTATAAAGAAACAAAGACAGGTAATCGTCAAATAACCTTGTTAGGAATAGCTGAAAGCTTCCAAAATGTATACGATGAGCAAAACGGTCGCTTAATAACAGATGATGCAATTACTACATATCTAATATTACATGATAATTACGGAACATTTCATAGTGGTACATATGCTATTGACATGTCCTTAAATGGTGTAGAGTATACCTTAGGCCGTAGTAAGGTTGATACACTTTCTAAAATGATATATCAAACAACGGAAATGAGCTCGGCAATTCAAAAGTCAAGAGGAATTAATAATGTAAGCTCTGGCATTTTAATAATCGGCTTCAGACATTTCAAAATAAGCCAAAATGTTGAGCGTAGATATGCTTTTGAAAAATTTCTATATGACTTTACTGGCGCATTAAATGATGAATATTATTTTGAAAAGTCAGCTAATTTAGGTTTTTATATGAGTTTTATGGCAGATGGAACACCAATTAATGGAGGATATGATGGATTCAGTGATGTTTATTATCGTGTAAATAGGAAATCTGTAGTTTGCACTGAGATTAAGTTTTCTGTTAAACGAACTAAGCAATTGTTAATTGATGGAACTAGTGTGTACATCATAATGCAAGATAAATTAACTGGTGAGGTTATAAAGAACGCAAAAGTATTGCAAGCCACATATAAGATTAAGGGAGAAACGTACGGGGGCAAATTTGATTTACAGAATAATCCATTCGGAGGATTATCGCTTTCTAAAAAGGGTACATTTAGCAAGCCCAATGAGGCAGACATAAAAATATGTGAAAATGAATTCTTTTTCACACCTACGTATATATGGTATTGGAATTGGTACGTCGATGAAATAATGACAATGTACGTTTGGTATGAAGTTGAACCAGGAACAATCATTCAGGGTTCATTTTATGAAAATGGATTACATGTTGAATATGATGTTGACGGTTCTATAGATGGTGTTTATGATTTTCAAGGAAACAAGATAAATGGATATGGTGCTGACAGATATGGCCGAATAGTAGATTCAAAGACAGGCGAGTTAACACCTATTAAGGGAATGACAGCTGAATATCCAGAACCGGAGGATCCAAAAGAACCAGAACAACCAAAAGAGACGATAAAAATTCCTAATTATATAATACTAGGAGGAATTGGTTTAATTGTTGGTGGAATCGTTTGGTACAAAAAAAAGAAAAAATAGAAAGAGGTAAAAAATGAAAAAAAATAATAGATTAATAAAGTCATTAACATTTGTATTTGCACTTTTTGGATTTATATTTAGTATGTTTTTATCAAATGCAAAAACTTATGCTGCATGGAGTAATATAAACGAATTTAATACATTCCCATTTCAAAGTTATCAAACATATACTAAAAATGATACAGGTAAAATAAATTATTCCTATAGTGGTTATGATACCACTTTAACACTTAAAAACATGAATACAAGTTATTATTATGCACTTGTGCTAAAAATGGATTCTAATCATCAAATGTTTGGTATTGATGATTCATTAACTTTAGCATATACATCACCGGTTCAGGCGCATAGCAGTTTACAGCTTTTTTATGGAACTTATTTGTCCGAACATGAACAATGGGGAATTAACTTTAAAAATGCGACTACTGATTTCATTTATAGTAAATTAACTACTGATTTCACATGTGAATTATTTAAAACTACAAATTCTACAGTTACATCAAATTCACAAGCGTGGGAACTAGGTAGTTGGTTTGGCGATAATTTAATTTTATACGAGTTTTCAAAAACAAATGAATTAGCGAATAAGTTTACTGTTCCGGATACTGAAACTCCAAAAATAGCGGCCGATGGAGATAGCTTTTTGCTAAATGTTAATTCATTATTAAACTTATCTCAATTAAAAGCTAGGTTTACAGCTAATGATAATTTTGATGGTAACATTACAAATAAATTAACATTTGAAACTGATTATCCTTCAGTTTTAGGTGATGTTAGTGTCGGCGATTACTACATCAAAGCAAGCGTATCCGATTTAGCTGGAAACTCAACTTCAAAAACTATCCCAATTTATGTGCGTGATGTTACTTCTCCAGTATGTTCACTTAGTCAATCAACAATTTATGTTGAAGCTAAATCATCGTTTACAAGCGCTCAAGCTTTAGCATTGTTTAGTATCAATGATAATTATGATAAAGTGATTCCGCAAGCAAAATGGATTATAACTGATAATTATAATTCGAATTTTAATACAAAGGGAACTTATACAATCAGTGTATATGCAAAAGATACTAGTAATAACATATCAAATACTAAAACATTAAGCGTTGTTGTAAGAGATACAACTAAACCTGTAGCAAATTTAAGTCAATCTACGATTAATAAGGAAGTCAATCAATCATTTACAAGTGCGGATGCGCTTGCATTGTTTAGTTTTACTGATAATTATGACGAAGTGATTCCGCAAGCAAATTGGACAATCACTGATAATTATAATTCCAAATATAATGTTTTAGGGACTTATACAATCAGTGCATATGCAAAAGACGTAGCAGGTAATCAATCAGATACGAAAACATTAACAATAAATGTTAAAGATACAACAGGTGCTGTAATTAATTTAATCAATGGAAGTGAAATAGTTGCCGGACATATCTTGAGTGATTCCGAAATTAAAGCTTTATTTACGATCACTGATAATTATGACGGTGTTATTCCGCAAAGCAAGATTGTAATTACTCAAAACACTTGTACCGGTGTTGCTGGAACATTTAGCATTACTGTATCTGTGACAGACACAAATTCTAATATATCAACAAAATCATTTGCTTACAAAGTTGTTGATAGTGGGTTTCCAGTGATTTATGTAAGTGGAACTGTTTATATTCCAATTGGAAGTGAATTAAATGCTGAAGACATCCTAAGATGGTTAGAACAACAAGAATTGATTACAGAACAAGGAGTAACATTCTCAATTATTTCTAGTGATTTCAATAATGCCAAACCAGGAGAGTATGAACTAGTTTTATTACAAACATACGAAGATGGACATTCTGAAGAAAAGAAAGTTTCATTAAGTGTATTTACTCCAGTATTAGACGAAATAAAAGAATCTAACTTAACAAATTATATTTATATAATTATTGCAATAATAATATTTATTTTAATAATCGTATTATTATCATTAAAGAAAAAAAAGCACACAAAACACAAAAACAACTATAAAAACAATTACAAAAATTACAAGAAAAAAGGTAAAAGATACTAATGTTTTTAAATTTTTTAGGTATAAATATTGGAAAAATAGTTCTTGAGTACATTCAGAACTCGCCTTGGTTAATATATGTGTTTTTTGTAATATTCATTATTGTGTGTGCAATTGCTAAAAGAGGATATGAATTATTTGGCTTCGTAAAAGAACACCCATTTATGATTTTATCAATTCTTCTGGCTGTATCTTTCATCTATTTAAAAGTAATAGGTAAAGTATGATTGAAAATTATATTGAAGAGTCTTTAGCAAAATTAAATCTTAAGTATGATTTAAAAGTAAAAAAATTAAACAAAAGACTATCCTGGTTGTATGAATTAATTACCAGGATAGTTGCTATTCAAATTGATTTTCTTGATTACTTTAATGAAAGAATAATTAGATTGTATAAGCTAGCTAGATATTCAACAATACCCCTAAATAAAATATGGGTGAAGTCTTGGCTCAATTCTATTCAATCAGGATTCACTAAGACACCTTTTGATGAAAAAGGAATACATTTTTTCTATGCTAGGCAAGGCGGAGGAAAATCCTCAATTATGTTTCATCATATCAAAGCTAAATTGTTTAGCAACAAAAAAGGAGCTTATCTAGCCACTCAAATGGAGAAACCCAAACATGATGAACATGGAATGTATGTTTATCATCGTTTTATTAGCGATTTAAAAGATTTTTTCAATGATAAAGAACAAAAGATGGCGTTTGATACAGAACATTTTAATATGTTTTTAATTGATGAATTATTTGCTGCCTTTAATAATCGAGATAACAAATCATCTGAATATAACAAGGTGTTTATAGGATTGATGTCAAGTCTAGTTCAAATGCGTCATCAAGGAATAGACCAGGTGTTATTATCAAGTCAGCAATTATCTTCAGATGTTCAGTTAATGGGCGTTGTTAATTATTATCATAAAGTTAAAGCTGTTAAAAAATTTGATTATGATAACTGGTTAAGAACTGGTGAGTTTAAAATTAATTTAGTTGGTTGGAAAGTAAAATCTTTTGAAGTAGAACATCAAAAGAGTGATTTTAAATTATCACAACCAAAAAGTTGGTATTATCCAAATATATATGGCCTTGAAGACTTTGAATCACTAAACATGAAGGTTAAATATGCAAAAATGAAACAAGATGATTTTATAAATAATGCTAATTATAGATATCAAAAATCAGGGAGGTAATTATGTTAGAAAATTGGATTAATACATTAATAAAGTTTGTAATTGCTTTAGGAATATTATTTATTATCGCACTGGCGATATTTCTTATTTGGAACATTTTATTTTATCCGTACTATAAGAAGAATAGATTAGATCGAGAATTAAATGCTAATAAGGACGATTTACAAAGAATTTATCTTGAAATAAACAGTGCTAAAGAAGAACACCAGGAATTGTTAGAATCATACAATATTTCAATCAATGAAAATATTAATTTACTATCAAAGAAAAAGGATTTACTGTTGGAAATTTCTAACCTAGAACAAAAGCTTTTAAATCCTCCTGAAGAAGTAAAAGAAGCTTCAGCTGAAGAAGTTACTACAGAAGAAGAAAAAGCGACAGCAAAAACTGAAGAAGCTGTAATAGTAAAACCTAAAAAAAGCACAAAAAAATCCAAGTGATATTTTATATATATATTTATATATATGTGTGTTTTAACCCTACAACGAAAAAATGCAAGAAAGTGAGTGATTTACTATACGTCAAAAAGAATATAAAACAAGTAATCTTAATGTTACTAAAGTGATAGGAACGATATTAGTTTTAGTTTTATCATTTCTTTTAATATATAAATATACGAATCTGTTAAATGTACTTAAATCAAATGAATCATTAATTATAGATGTTATATCAGATAATGAAAAAGCAGTAGTCCAAGTAATTAAATATGAAGCCTCTACATCTACAGGTCTTGGCAGTGGAGTAGTTTATAAAAAAGATGATCACATTTATTACGTCGTTACAAACGTGCATGTAATTGTTAATGCAGATGAATTAAAAGTTCAATTATATGATGAAACAATTTTAATTGCTTCAGTATTAAAAATTGATACTGAAAATGATTTGGCGATCATTACAATTACTACAAATAAGAATTTACCTGTAGTTAAAGCTTCAAAAAATAATCTTCAAAAAGGACAATCTGTAATCAGTATTGGAACTCCATTAAACGTCACTTACTTTAATACAGCTACAACTGGCATAATATCTAATTTAAATAAAAATCTTATACAACATTCAAGTCCGGTTAATCCTGGCAATAGTGGTGGTGCATTGTTTAATTTAAAAGGTGAATTAATTGGTATTAACACGTCAAAGGTTATAACTTCTCATTCAAATAATGAACTTATAAATGTAGAGGGAATCTCAATAGCAACAAATGTTAGTTTAGTGAAAGAATTATTCAAATAAAAAGGAGGGCAAATAAATGCCAAAACAAGTTAAAAAAAATACAACAACTGCAACAAGAAAACCAGCAGTAAAAAAAGCAGTACCCAAAAAGGTGACCGCAAAAGTTAAAAAGCCAGTAGCTAAAAAGTCTAGTTCAAGCAAACAACCATTAATAATTGTTATTAATAAATAAGAATTAATTTAAGCAAAAAGTGGTAATAACAAAAATATTGAACTACCAGATAGCATACAATTATTTAAAGGTAAAAGCCCTATTAAATCATATATTGAAAAAAAGGTTACGTTAAAAGATATATCAGGCAAAAGATTAAAAAAGATAGGAAGTACACTAGCTGATACTCATTTATCTAATAATAATTTGAGCGTTGTAAAAGAAGTTTCCAAAAAAGTTATTAATAAAAATAAAAAAAAGTCTTAGAGAAATATTCTCTAGGACTTTTTTTGACACTACTGTAAGATTAACAAACAGTCGGAAGTATGCCTTTGTTAACAAGGCTCCAGCTCTCTTTATTTAAGATGGCGATTATAGGGAGGTGTCAATCCCTACTTAACCATTGACAAGTAGATAATACAACTTTATTATTCAATTGTCAATTATAGTATATGTTTTAATTTAGTAAGTAGTAGAATTATTTTGAAATATGTCTAATTTTATGGTAGAATAAAGGTAATATAGAGGGTGGAATAGATGAAAACATATCGTATTGATTATCAACCGAAAGTTGCAAGATATTATTGTGTTTTTGAAATGTTTATAAATGCAGAAAACTATGTTGATGCCATGCAACAATTTCAAAATTGGGATAGTGATAGTGATTATAACATAATACGTATTATTGTTGTTGATGAATAATTATTTCGTTATATGTATATATTATGCTAGTAATTTTAGTTGGCGCTGCTTGGGCTTACTAAGAATTATAGAAAGAAAGATTTTTTCTATATCCGGTGTTAAAAAGCGTTGGATCTACTAATTTCATCGTAACTGTACTAGGACATTTATACCAAGTGTCCTTTTCTCTTTGCATTAGATTATTAACAGCAATTTTATACATTTGTTTAGGTAAACCTTTTACAATGCTATTTTCTAATAAAGTATTATCGTTATATCCACTCCATACACCAATTGTATACTCAGGATTAAATCCAATCATGTAAGAATCATAATCAGTTAAACCACTTTTGCCAGCTGTTTTAGCATTTAAGTAAGGAGATATTGAACTACCTGTTACATTAACCTTGTGATTAAGATTAGTATCAAACATTTGAGTCATTAAGTCATTAAGAACATAAGTAGTTGTAGAATTAAGTATTTTCTTATTTTTAGGTTTATTCATATAAATTATTTTATCATTAACGGTAATTGATTTTATTGCCTTAGGTTCATTATAATATCCTAGAGTAGAAAATGTATTATAAATTGACGTTAGTTTAGCTAATGACATACTGACATTACCTAGAGCTAGTATCGCTTTTTTTTCGCTATTAACATCAAAACTCTTTAAACGATTGACTAATTTATTCATTCCAATATATAAATGAGTTTTAATTGCATATATATTATCAGAAGTAGCCATGGCATAAGCCATAGTTATTTTTTTATTCTCATAAATTTCGTTATAATTTGAAATAGTATAAGTATCATTATTAATATAGAATGTTGTTTTTTCACTCTTAAAAGTTGTAAGTGGATTAAACCCAGAATTCAAGGCTTCATAATATAATAATGGTTTTATAGTGGAACCAATATCTCTATCACCATTAATCGCAATATTGAAACCATTTTTATAGTAATTTACTCCACCAATACAAGAAACATAATATCCTTGTTTATCAAGTATCACAACAGAAGCATCATTATTATAATTATTTATTGTTATATATTGTTGTAAATTTGAATTAACATCAGAATTGTAGCTTGTATGGATAGTGTAAGTTTCATTAAAATTTACTTTGAAATTTGAATTATAAAATTCATTTAAAACAATGTCCTTAAAATACAT
>JAVBOS010000004.1:0-4946 GCA_031550255.1 Anaeroplasmataceae bacterium
CAATCGCAAACTTACCTTTTCCACAACCAATTTCAATGCTTATAGGATTATTGTTTTTAAAAACCTCTTTCCAATTACCTTTATTTAGTTGTGGATTGTTCACAAAGTATACTTCATTACTTTGTAGGCTTTCTAAGGCCCCTTGTACTTTTCTTAATCTCATTATTTTATTAACTCATAAATTGCTTTCGTATAAATTTCAATCATTGTGACAAAGTCATCAATCATGATATATTCGTTGTCTTGGTGGACAACATCTTCTCTATTCGGTAATAATGGTCCAAACGCAACGGCATTATCAATAAATTTAGCATATGTTCCACCACCTATTGTGTATGGTTTATTAGTAAAATCATTAGTAACATCAGTATAAGCTTTCATTAATGTTTTAACTAAAAATGATTGAGGAGAAACATAATGTCTTTTTCCAAATTTAGAAAATTCAACATTTAATGATTTAAAATTTTTTAATGAATTTTCTATTTTTTCTTTCATGTTTACTTCAACATCATCAAGCGGAATACGGCAATCAAATCCAAGTTTTATATTTACATCCTTAATTTCAACGATACCTAAATTAAATGATAAATCGCCCATTTCAGAATCAGAATAATTAATATCTAATTTTTTACCAAAATAATCAAACAAAACATATTTTGTTAAATATTCAGTTAATTCCGTTTTATTAATTTCATTTAAAAACTCAAATAAAATAAAACTAGCATTAAACCCTTTATGTGGATGCATTGCATGAGCACTTACACCATAGGCATAATAAACATTATTCTCTACTTTTCCTTCATAACCTTTTTTGGTTAAAAAGTTTAAGTATTCTTTTGTAAAATCTTTTGTAAGTGTCATTTTTGCTAAATCGGGAACTATATTATATCTTTGTCCAGCTTCAAAAGTCTTAATTAATGAATCACTAGTTAATTTACCAACAATATTAAAATGACATGATCCTTTTTCACCATAAATCAGTGGAAATTCAGCATCTGGTGAAAATCCTAATGAAGGCATTTCTTCTTTTTCAAAATATCTTCTTAAGCATCTGCTTCCACTTTCTTCATCACAACCGCAAATTAAACGTACTCTTTTAGAAACAGGTAGTTTACTTTCTTTTATTATCTTTAAAGCATAATATGAAGCAATAAGTGGCCCCTTATCATCTATTGCGCCTCTTGCGTAAAGTTTTCCATCAATAATTTGTGGTTCAAATGGATTAGTTTTCCATCTATCACTAACTGGTACGACATCTATGTGTGCCAAAACTCCTAATATTTCTGAATCTTTTGGACCATATTCAATATGCATTGCATAATTATCAACATTACTAACTAAAAATCCATCTTTTTGAGCTAAATCTAATAAAAAATGTAATGCTTCTTTATTTTCCTTTCCAAATGGTTCATCTGAATTAGGATTATATTGTTCTAAAATTGTTCTATACGATAATAATGACATTAAATCTTTTATTGCTACATCTTTAACTTCATTTATTTTTTTCTTAAAATCCATAACTTACTCCTTATTAATTGAAAAGGCGTTTAAAAAACACCTTTTTTATTCTTCTATTACTTTTCCTAATTTTAAATCAATAATAACTTTTTCAATAGCAATAATTGCTTTTTGTTCATCTTCACCCATACATGAAATAGTTATCACTTCATTATTGTATATACCTAAAGACATTACACCCATTATTGATTTTAAGTCGACCATTTGTTCTTTATATTTTATAGAACTTGAACTTTTAAATTGATTGGCAACATTAACTATTGAAATAGCTGGTCTTGAATGAATACCTGTTTCTGATATTACTTTTATTTGTTTTGAAATCATATCTGCTCCTACTTTATTTGTTTATCAATATATTGTTTGATTTTTTCTGAATCATATTCAAACAATAGTTTGATAGATTTGTTTGTAACAAAAACACCTTTAGAAGACATTTTGTGTAATTCTTCTAAATTTACCTTTTTAATATCAATAACATCAATTTTCAAACGTGAATTATCAATATTTACATTTTTAATATTTTCTTTTAAACCTAATTTTAAAATTATATCTTCAATGAAATTTTCATCAATAACATTAGATGTCTTTGATTTTTTCATTTTCATTGTTATCAAAACGATGATTAAAGTGGCTATTAAAATTGCTAAAACTATATATAAATATTCCATGTTCATCCTCCTTAATAACACATTATTATTATTATAAATAAAAATACCATTTTTATCAAGGTTTTTACATACTTAAAAGAAAAAATGTCCTAAACAAAAAAATCACCTTTACATATATTAGAGTAGGAGGTGATTTTATGTTAGAATGCACAAACGACGTTGGTGGTTACATAATTGATACAGTAATTAGAATTGATAAGTTACAAAAAGAAGTTGTCAATGAAGAAAGCGGATGTGTTAGTTGTGAACAAAGCTTAGTTGCTAGAGCATACAATACAATTCCTGTAAGCTTCACATCTTGTTGTGGAAATCCATTTACAGCAAATTTAAATATTACTGGAGATGTTACTCAATTTTTCCGTATCGAATCAGTTCGTGATAGACGTTTTGTTACTTTAAGACTTCTTGAAGTTGAAGATTGTTCAAGAAATGGTGGTCAAGAAGGAAGAAGACACAGAGACCTTGTTGGAACAAATAACACTTGTATACTTGATTTAAAATGCTGTGGTTTAATGCAATGTTATGAAGCAATTAATGTTGGACACTGTAATGCATAGTTGATGATTATAATCTTAAAATATTAATGTCCTCAATTTCATTAATAGCAATCTTAATATGATTGTTATCAATTGAAATTATTAATTCTTGATCATCAACTGATATTACAACACCTTCATAAATTGTTGTTTTAGTACTTATTTCACACAAAATATTAATCTTATATAATAACATCGCATTGATATCTTCTAAACGATATCTTGCGACTTTTTTTCTTACAGTCTTTCGACTATCAAAATACACTTGGTTTTCATTGCTTTCTTTCTTATCACTTACCGTATTTACAAATAATGTAGGTTCATTAGGAATCTTATTCATTTAGAAACACCATCCTTTTTTAAATTATATGTCTATACCTAAAATAATATTATTTAAATTTTATCTAGTTTTTATAACGAGTTAAAATGTTTTTAGTTATGTTGTGTTAATTTCCATTACATGTTATAATTTATTTAGACAAATAATTTTGGAGGAACATGTATGATAGATATTAATAAGGTTTTAAATTCTTGGTTAAAGGAACTTGATCAGTTTACTTTCCCAAAATATCATGACTTCCCTGAAATTGATTTATATATGGATCAAGTTGTAACATATCTAGAAAGACAATTAAATGTTTTTTCTACTTCTTCTTTAGATAAGCAAATAACTTCTTCTATGATTAATAATTATGTTAAAGGAGAAGTAATTAGTGCTCCAATTCAAAAAAAATATAATAAAGAGCATTTATCTTTAATTGAAGAAATTTGTACGTTAAAACAAGTATTATCAATTGCTGAAATCAAACAAATTTTAGATGAACAATATAAAACTGGTAATAAAGATGAAATTTTTAATAATTATAAAAATTTATTTGAAAATAAGATTTCTGATGCTGTTAGCGAATGTAATGAAGTATTATCAAATGTAGATAATAATGATATTTCTTCATTAACTAATATTGCAATGAATTTTGCTATTACTGCTAATGCTTATATAACGATTTCTAAAAGAATTTTATTTTTAACTAAAATTTTGGCTCAAAGCCAAACTGAAGAACTTGAAAAAGAGAAAAAGAATAAAAAAATTGAAGAAGAATTTGAAGAAAAAATTAAGAAAGAAAAAAAATAAAACTAAATTTTTAGTTTTATTTTTTTATTTATTAAACATTTTCCAGATACCATTATTATTAATTTTATTAAAAGTTAAATTTTCTTTTGTTGTTGGATGTACAAAGGCTAATTCATAAGCTTGTAATCCTAATTCAAAACTATCGTTTTTTTCCCCACCATATTTTACATCACCATATAAAGAAGAATTTCTAGCAGAAAACTGAACACGTATTTGGTGGTGTCTTCCAGTTATTAATTCAATTTCAACTAAAGAGTAATCATCTAGCTGAATTAAGATATTATAATTTAATATTGCCTTTTTTCCTATTGTTTCATTACTAATATAACTTGTATTTGTACTTTCGTCTTTAGATAAATAATCTATTAAAGTATCTTTTAATTTTAATCTTTTATTTGTTTTTATTATTGCCAAATATTTTTTACTAAAATCATTATTTTTTATCGATTCCGATAATCTGCTTGCTGCTTTGGAGGTTTTAGCAAAAACCATTACTCCAGATGTATTAATATCAAGGCGATGAACAAGTCCTAAATATGCTTCTCCTGGTTTATTATATTTTGTTACTAAATATTTTTTTATAATTGTTAACATATCTTCCTTATTACTTCCATCTGCTTGTGAAAGTATTCCAGCTGGTTTATAAACAACTATAATATGGTTGTCTTCAAATAAGATATCTAAATTCATTACTTATACAACTCTTCTCTACTATAAGAAATCATTTCTTCTGCAATTTTGTTATATCTACCTCTAACAAAATTATCTATACTTGCAATTAAATTAAATTCTTGTTTTAATTCAATATCATTAATTTCAATTAATTTTAATTCATTATTTCTTAATTCATTTTGAATTGACGAAAGATAGAAAAAACCAATACCTACATTATTAATTACCAAATCTTTAATTAAGTCCGGTTCATCAATTTCTATTATATTTGAAAATGAAGATAGATAGATATTTTTTGTTTGAAATTCACTTTCGATTAATTGTCTAATACCACTACCGTTTTTATCTAAAATAATACATTCATCTTTTAATTGTTCTAATCTGATTTTTTGTTTATGTGATAATGAACTGTTATTCCCA
>JAVBOS010000186.1:0-4907 GCA_031550255.1 Anaeroplasmataceae bacterium
ATCTTTCCTTCTTTAGTTATGCATTAAGGTTAAATTAAAACGGACATTTTTCAAAATTGTATAATAATTAATAATAGTATATAAATATCTAATTAACTTTTTACCTTCTCAAGTTAGCATAGTTTAAATTTTTTAATTAAAAATAAAAAACCTAGTAAATTATTTCTAAAATACTAGGCGTCTATTAATTAAGTTTATTTTTTAACGTAACCACATTTTTCACAGATGCCATGATCATTTAGTGAAATACCACATAGAGGACAACGATCAATTTCATTATTAGTGTTATATTCTTGCGAAGCTCCATTTACACCACTTGTAAAAGTAAGTTTAACAATATTTAACTTATCTTTTAATAACTCATAAACAATCTTTATCATACCTTCAACAGTCATTGTCTCTTTAGTTACAACTAAACGGCAATCAGGATAAGCAGTTGCTAGTTCCGTTTTAAAGGCAGGACCTTTCATTTTATTACTTGGCGAACCATTTTTAATACCTTGTTTTTCATATACATCAAGTATTGCAGGTAATAACGGATCATCTTGTCTTAATACAAGTGCATGATCAAAGTTTTTTAATACTTCCCAAGCAACCTTTTCAATCTCATTACATGGATACACCATATTTACACCCTCATTAATAGTGTCTTCAACTTCTATTGTTAAAACACCTGTGTGTCCGTGTAAATATTGTGCCTCACCCTTAAATCCATAAAATCTGTGTGCATATTGTAAATCTAATTTCGTAAAACTTCTCATTTTATTTCCTCCTTCTTTTCATTTATACAATCTGGACATGTTCCAGTTAGTATCACATTTACTTCATCTATAACAAACTTACTGTTTTCCTTTATCTGTTGCATTGCCAAATTATTAAACGGTACATCGCTATCAAACAATTTACCACACTTTTTACATAAAAAATGATATTGATTAAAAGTTTGATGATCGTAACGCGTTGGAACATTAGGTAAATCTAATCTCTTAATTTTTCCCTCTAGTGATAATGACTGTAAATTGCTATAAATTGTAGCAATACTTATTTTGCCATACTTCTTTAAGATATAATCATATATCTCTTCAGCCGTTGGATGGTTTTTGAGATTTTGTACAGCTTCTAAAACAAACTGATTTTGAATAGTATTTCGAGACTTCTTTGTCATTTGTAATCATTCCTTATTTGAAATCATTTTAATTATATATTATTTTCAAAGAAAAGTCAACTCTATATATACTATAAAAATTTAAAGTACTTTTAGAATTAATATTATTTCAAAGAAAATTAAAAAGACTTAACTTCAATTGAAATTAAGTCTTAATAACTTCATTTAAATTTTAAACAAGTTTAATATACATTAGATTAGTTGTATCTTGTTTAGTAATTGTATGGTTTCCAGCAGCTAAAGTTACTCGCACTAAATTGCTTGCACTTGTATATGAAACACCATCAATATAAATTCTTTTAGTTGCATCAGTTAAAACTAATGTAAGTTGCATACTGCTAGTAGTTTTAAATGATATATTTGTTGAAGATTCAATTTTTAACGCCTTTGTTAAAGTTAATCCATCAAAAGTGAAATTAAAGCTACTACTATTCATATTACCAGTTATCGTGAAAAATGAACTAGTTTTACCTTGTGTTGTAAAATTATGAGTAGAGCTTCCTTGTTGAGGATTTTCAGGTTCTGTTGGTGTTGTTGAAGTTTGATTTTCACCAATAGCTAAGATAGAATCAGAATATGCCAATAAAGCATTCATTAATCCTGTGTTAACATCAGATTTTGTATTATCAGCATCAGTAAATACGTAATTAAAATCTCCACCTTGGATACGACCAGCATATGCCTTTACATTTGATTCTACTGATGAAACACTTGTTGGTGTATAGCTATACATACTTGAAGCCGTATCAAAATTATTATATGTCGTTCCACCACTTAAAGTTTTATAAGAACTTGGCACTTGTTCATTTCTTGATTGCGATACATAAGCATCAAAGCTTGTTGAACTATTTAAGTGGCTAATAATAGCAGTTGTTGTACCACTAGATAAATTATTATAAGCTTTAATCATTCCTCCTGCTTCACCAGAGAAAGTAGCATTTGAACTACCATTTGCAATATCAGTTCCTTGTAATGAAGATAAAATTGGATTTTTAGTATTTTTGAACACATTAGATTCTACAAATACAGATGATCCAGTAGTTGCACCTACACCATATTTAGATACTCCATCAAATAGATTATTATAAACATGAACTGTTGCTACTCTAATACGTGGATGTCTAGAATCTGAATGATCATACCAATTATGATGGAATGTAATATAATTTTGTGTTGTAATATTTTCTCCATTTCCAACTAAATTAGATTTTCCTGTATCCCAAAAATGGTTATATGAATGTGTTACATACATTGATTTTTTTGTATCTAATGCTCCGTCGCCTTTTGCTTGGTCAGCATCACTTCCTGCTTTTCCATAAAATAAATCACAGTTATGTACCCAAATATGATCATTTCCTTGTTGTAATCCTATATCATCACCTTCAGAGGCATCTGTTAACATGAAACCAATATTTCTTATTTCTATATTGCTTGCATTTTTAACTCGAATTCCCCAACCATTAGCTGTTGCATCTTTACCAATTCCTTCAAAAGTGATATTTTGTCCACCAATTAAAATGTCTCCGCCTTCCATTGTTGAAAAGTCAGTTACATTTCCAATCATTCTAACATTTAATGGACGTGTATCTTGTTTTTTTGTAAAAGCATTTAGAATTGTTTGTAACCCAACACATGGATTTGAATTTGCTCCTGTCACATTCATTGATACAGTATTCTTGTTATCATTAGTAATGTATAAAACTACAGCATTACTTTTCAATGTTCCATTGTCATTATATGCTCCTGATGAAGTTCCATTAACAAATCCAAAACCTTCTCTTACGTGATTTTTTACCACTAGATTTGTTACAGTTGCCTCTTTAGCAATTTCTTGTCCATTAGAAACACAAACTATTCTAACTTGATATGTAGTTCCTGCAGCTAAGCCTAAAATATCAACTCTTGAATATGTTTGGTATGTTCTAACAAGCATTCCATCAACACTTTTCCATGTAGCAGTAGAATTTTCTCTATAATATACATTGTATTTTTGTACATTAGTTATGTTTTTCCATTCTACATAAACAGATTCTAATCCTCCTGCACTAGAAACCACTTGAAAGTTATCTTGTGTTGTTAAACTAACTGCTAACTTTTGTTTTGTTTCTTTAAATTCTTGTTCTACATTTGTATAGAGTAAATTATTTTTTTCTAAATAATTTTCATCGATAGCCATCTTTGAACACGATGTTAAAGAAAGCATTGATGCGAATACAAATGCAATTAAAAATATTCTTTTCATTTTCCCCAGACCTTTCTAACTTTTTTCAAGTTAATTAGATTGTAGCAAAATAATATTATTTATAAAAACGTTTTCATAATTTCTATTTAATAATTATCTTTTTATAAATAAAAAAATGTCTTTTTTTATCAAAAAATAATATATTTTATATTTTTTTGTATAATTATGTAAAAATATGGGTTATTGCATTTATAGATTAACACATAAAAAATATTTAACAGTTGCTGGAATGCCATCTACGCATTCATTATGTGCACCTTCATTATTAAATGATTTTTCTGGAAGATTAGAAATATCTCCAACTCTAATAAAATTGATTCTTTTATTAATCTCTAGAATAATTATTGCTTTTCATTATGATATTCCACCATACCTTTTAGTAATTTTTTTAATTTTTCTTTCTTTTTTAATAAAAAGTATCTCTTATTTTTTTCTTTATATAACAATAATTGTTTCAAACAAAAAAGACGCCAATAAGCGTCTTAGATTGTCTTTTAACAAAATTTATTTTTTTATAAATCTTTTCTTAATACTTTGATAAAAAACATTATTTTTTCTTTCTTCTTTTATAGTTGTCGATACATCATGTCCAGGATAAACTTTATAATTATCAGATAAATTATCAAATATTTTAAATATTGAATTAATCATATCTTTTTCACTACCAGTTGGTAAATCAGTTCTTCCTGTATCTTCTTGAAATAATGTATCTCCTGTAAATACTTTATCCTTATACAATAATATAATACTTCCTCTAGTATGACCTGGTGTATGCATAACTTTCATTGGTATACCAAAAATATCAATTGTATCATTATCTTTAATTGCTATTACATTAATTTTATCTTTTGTAAAAGGGGTTCTTTTACCTCTACTTTGATAAAGACTTAATGAAGGATCAAATAAAAATTCAACTTCTTTTTGATGAATATAAATAGGACAATCAAAATATTTGATTCCATCAATATGATCAAGGTGTCCGTGTGTTATTATTATCTTTTCTACTATGTACTCTTTTTTTATTTCATTAGCCGCATTTTCAAAATCTAAACCCGGGTCAATCAATACACACTTATTATCTTCAATAATTAAGTATGTATTTGTTTCTATTGATCCAGTTACTATTTTCTTTATCATATAAAAAGAAAAAAAGCTCTCTCAAGCTTATTTTTTTTCTCTATGGATTGTATGTTTGCGGCATTTTGGACAATACTTTTTAAACTCAATTCTTTCAGGATTAAGCTTTTTATTCTTGTCTGTATAGTAATTTTCTTCTTTACAATCTGTACATACTAATCTAACTAATTCACGCATAATGTCACTCCATTCGTAAAAATGTTCCTTAATTATTATATCAAAAACATATTTTATTTACAAGCAAATTTTACAAATTATTTTAATTAATTTATTAATTATGATATTATTCATGTTTTATAGGTGAATTTATGTATACAAACTTACAAACTAAGCCTGTTAAAGTAGGAAGTCTTACTTTAGGTG